>DAJY01000034.1:7102-13952 GCA_002499015.1 Euryarchaeota archaeon UBA242 | reverse complement strand
CAACGCCACCATGTAAAAGGGACTCAAATTATTTCAATCAACCATGTCTACCAAAATGATGGTCTAAGGAATTTAACGGAAGCCGAAGTGCAGTTGGTCTTCCGTGAACACATGCCCATGGATTTGGAATACGTCTCATGTCTTCGAGAAGTCTACGCATTTCTGCGATTGTCAATTTATCATTAGCCTTTACTGCACCTCGACAAGCATTGAGGAATGCGAGGTGGTCTTTCCTTGCATCAATAGTTTCCAAAGGAGCGCCATCCTCTGCAGTGTCTTGTAGTAAGTCTAGTAAAAATGGAACGACATCATCTCCTTGTAGCAGATTTGGTGCAGAATTTAACAGCCATCCATCCGAATCTTCACTCAATTCAAATCCAACTTCCTTCAGTTTTTGATGTGCTGCACTTATTCTAGCATTTTGTCTCGGGTCCAATTCTAATCTCAAAGGGATTAGCCGTTTCTGAGGTAACCACAGCGACTCATCATTGCGTAATCGCTCATATCTGACTCTCTCATGCAGTGCATGTTGATCTATCAATAACAACTCATCTTCTGCCTGTACAAGAATATAGGAATCAGCGAACTGCGCCAAAGGTTCCATCTTAGGTAGTTCATTGATTATACCTTCAAGTGGTGTTTCTTTACTTGGAGAATGTGTTTGACCAGCACCTGCATAGCGGTGTAATTCTCTTTCAGCAGAAGAAAGCGCTGGTGCTATAGGACTCTCATCCATTCCAGGAAGCATCTCTTGGCTAGCCATTGAAGTTGAAATCGGTCGCTGCTTTTCCTGTTTACTGATCTCATCCGCAACCTTGCCAACTAGATTCAATTGAGCTCCAGCAGCGATTGCCCAAGAAGGAACTGAAGTTCCAGCACCATCTTGCTCTATAGAGTCGCTTATTACAGACGGTATGGCATTAGTTCCAGCCGCTTTTAGAATTGGGTCTTGAAGCGCATCATTATACAACTTTGGTCTCAAGCCACCACCCTTCAGCAATTCTTCAACAGGCTGAACTGCAGAATTATGTGCTAAACCTTGCAATTCAGAGATTCCACCAGCAGCATCAGGTTGTGTTGGAACTGATTCAAGAGTATGGGCAATGGCTCTTTCCAATCTTTCTAGAACTCTCCAAGAGTGCCTTAATCGGACTTCTCTCTTGGTTGGGTGGACATTTACATCGACTTCATTGGCCGGTATAATGAGGCTTAGTACGGCGATTGGATGGCGTCCTTGCATTAGTCTTGTTTTGTATCCTCTACGAATCGCTTGCAAAAACGGACCAGCAGTAACCGGCCTATTATTGATCAATATGTGGACATCATCGCCTTTGCCTCTAGTCGTATCAGGAGTACTTATCCATCCACTCCACGATTCTTCACCAGGAGCATCATCATCTATTGCTGGGCTTGATAATTCGAGCATTGCAGAAGCCTGACCACCAAGAAGATCATACAAACGGTCGTTCATCGTTTCACTAGCAGGGACATCAAGCATAATTTTCTCATCGATTAGCAACCTAAATCCTACATCCATATGGGCCATTGCATGAGATACAACGACATCGACGATTCGTGAGTTTTCAGTAGCAGCCCTGCGTTGGAATGCAAGACGTGCAGGTGTGTTGTGGAATAAGTGAGCAACTTCTATTCTCGTTCCATGGGCCATACCTTCCGGTTCAACAGATTCTTTGTCGCCATCCTTCATCGATATGCTTCTACCATCACAATTTTCAGGACGGCTTGCAATTTTAAGATGCGAGACCATACCAATACTGGCTAAAGCCTCACCTCTAAATCCGAGAGTATGTATTGCAGATAAGTCTTCTAATTTGCGTAATTTTGATGTTGCATGCCTGTCAAGGGCAAGCGGTAGGTCAGACTCATCAATACCTGAACCGTCATCTTCGATGCATATCAAATCAAACCCGCCTCTTTCAATTGTGATTACAATGCGAGAACTACCAGCATCCAAACTGTTCTCTAACAATTCTTTTACCACTTGAGCAGGCCTTTCAACGACTTCACCTGCTGCGATATGACCAATTGTTTTGTCATCTAGTTGAATTATTCTATTTGCTCGACTCAATTTATTCACCACCAAGCATTTTCTTCAATCTGTAAAGTTCATCTTGTGCCTGTCTTGGACTCAAATCATCGGCCTTTATGGTTGACAAATAGTCCAATACAGCCTGTTGTCCTGGCTCTAGGGATATTTGCTGAACTTCAACAGTTTGACTAGCGGAAGAACGACCCATTGCTGCAGCAGCAAAATAGCCCATGAGGCTCGCTTGACCGCTATCTCTTGAGGCAGGAGCACCGGTTTCACCTGCTTTGGCTCCCTTGGCCTGACTTTCTAGGAAAGCGAGTAGGTCACTGGCTCTCTCAACAACTTCTCTTGGCAAACCTGCTAATGCAGCAACCTGTACTCCATATGAGTCATCACAAGGGCCGTCAGCAACAGTGTGTAAGAATTTCAATTCACCATCAGATTGAGCAACTTGGACATGGACATTTATCAATCCCTTGACCTCTTCCTCCAATCCAATTAATTGATGGTAATGGGTTGCGAATAGTGTTCTAGAGCCGATTCTATTGCAGATATCTTCTGTTACTGACCAAGCAATAGATAGTCCATCAAAGGTAGAAGTACCTCTGCCAATTTCGTCTAATAGTACCAATGAGCGTGAAGTAGCCCTACGTAAAATGTGCGCTACCTCAATCATTTCCATCATGAATGTTGAGCGCCCTCTTCGTAAGTCATCACTTGCTCCGACTCTTGTGAAAACGCGGTCAACCAATCCCAATCTTGCCTTTTTACATGGGACGAATGAACCGGATTGTGCCAATATAGAAAGTAGGGCAGTTGTACGCAAGTAGGTTGACTTTCCACCCATATTTGGTCCAGTGATCAACAAAAATCTTCGTTTTGCATCTAGATTGATGTCATTTGGAACAAATCCGCTCTGTGTTTCCAATACCGGATGCCTTGCTCCTTCAGCCTTTAGATGGTCTCCTTCGGTCATTTCTGGGCGTGACCAAGCCCGAGACCTTGCAACATCTGCAAAGCATTGTAATACATCGATTGAAGCAACTCTTGCAGCAATGTTTGCTAAGGTTACAACATGTGTTCTACATCTTTCCCTCATGGTTGTGAACATCCGATATTCTAATTCTTTTACTCGCCCACTTGCGGTTAACAATAGATCATCACGCCGTGCTAATTCATCGGTAACATAGCGGGAACCATTGGTTAATTGTTGTTTTCTTCTCCAATGTTCAGGGGCTTTGTCTTCATGTTTTTTCGTGACTTCAATAAACCAACCGATTTGCCTATTCATTCTAATCTTCAAACTAGGGATTTCTAATTCATTTCTCAGACTTGTTTCCAAATCTTTGAACCATGAATGACCACTCTCGGCTGTGTCCCGTAGTTCATCAATATCGTCATCAATTCCTCTTCTAATAAGTCCTCCATCCTTCAGTCCCAAAGGTGGCTCATCTACCAAAGTGCGACGTATATCCTCGCCCAAATCACTTAGTGCATCTAAATCTAGAGATAGGTGCGATAACAATTTATTATCTGCTTCCTTACATAGATTGATGACCGCTGGCATCCTTTCCAATGCGATAGCGGTAGCCAATAAGTCTCTTCCATTTGAGCGATTATAGGCTAATTGAGTTGCAAGTCTTTCCATATCTCGTAAACCTTTCAGAGCCTCTCTCAGCGCATCAAGTCTTCTAGATGAGCGAGTTAGTGCAGCGACTGCATCATGCCTTGCAGAAATCGCATCGATGTCGGCAAGAGGGCGCAATATCCATGTTTTCAACAAGCGACGACCCATTGCAGTACGGCACCTATTGAGGGTAGAAAGCAAACTACCCTCATATTCTCCAGTTAAGGTTGAAGTTAATTCTAAATTTCTTAGAGTAGTTTGGTCGAGTACTAAATGACCTTCCTCTTCAATGATTTCAACATCTCTAAGGGGGACATCATCAGTGATATGCATAGTAGAGAGATAATCGGCGGCCAATCCAGCAGCGGCTATTGCCAAAGGAGCATCATCTAAATCCAGATGGCCAAGGTCTGCAACCTTCAGAACCTTTGCCAAACGTTGTCTTCTTTTCGCTTCACTCGCTTTGTGCTGGCTTATTGTGACGCCATCCAAATGCGAGAACATAGCACAAAGCGTATTGTCCTCAGCATCGGTTGGAGAGATCACAATCTCACTCGGGTTCCATCGAAGAACTTCATCCAATGCCTTTGCGAATCTATCTGCACCATGGCATGTGCTGGCCCAGGCTTGTCCTGTTGAAGCATCAACAACTCCCATTCCAAGGCTATCGCTTGCAAGGCAAATTGCTATCAGAAGTGACCTTTCATCAGTTCCTAGCAAAGATTCTTCATACAAGCTACCAGGGGTGTAGATTCTGCTAACAGTCCTTTCAAGAATCTTGGCACCTTCTCTCAATTCATCTTCCTGCTCAGCAACACAGACTTTGTGTCCGGCTTTTAGCATGCCACGAATATTTTCTTCCAAGGCATGCCAAGGGAATCCCGCCATGCGGGTTGGGTCTGCGGCCTTTTTATCCCTAGAAGTTAGAGTAAGGCCAAGTACTTCGGAAGCGATTTCCGCATCATCGTGGAATAACTCGTAAAAATCACCCATTCTAAAGAATAAAATTGAATCTGGGTGTGATGATTTGATTTCATCAAACTGGTCCATCATCCCTCTTTTTATCATGCTAAAACCCCGTCAATGCTCACGCCGGATGTAGTGGTCAATGACGATAGCACATGAATATTCTCGCTATAACTTCCTCCATAGGAGGAATAACTCAGTGATTTAGCAAAATAGTTCCGGCAAATAAAAGCGCCATTAACTGTAAAGAATCGCTTCAATATTTACGGAATCGATCCAATACAGTCCAGCCCATTACAAGCAAAACAATACTAAAAAAGGTTAGGAATGCAAAGTTTAAGAAACCTCTCCCATCCTCTATAGAATCCTGTATTGTGGTGTCCAGTGTCATCATTTCAAATGCCCCACTAGCATCCATTCCATGCATAAATATCATTCCACTTTCATATTCTGAGATTTCAATTTCTAGCGGTATTGGTTTTGCTAATTCCTCAATCTCAATTATTCCATTGTAAAAAGTCGCAATCGAGGTTGTCCCCTGATGTCCAATAAACCAAGTTTTTCCCTGTGAATCAGTTACTGCAGATTGAGAGGGAATATCTATTTCATTGATTGATCCATCATCTTCAACTTGATATGCTCCTGTATTTGCAGCGATTATTACTTGTGAATTACCAGTGGAGAATACGTTGTGTATTTGTCCTTCATCACCAGTTGAAAAAGATGTCAAAACAGGTGATACAGAGAGGTTTCCTTGCCATTCAATTATTCCGATTGCAGAACGAACACTCGGGCTTGCAGGGCTGTCGTCTGAACTTTGAGTATTTGTGATAGTGCCTGTTGCAACCCATTTTTCCTGGGATAAGTGAACGATGTTATTCCAATTAACTAAATTTGAATTTGATAATGGTGGTGATGCAACATAATATGACAATGCTCTAATCGAAGAAGTTCCGTCACTTTCTTGAGTGACCATCATTGCAGATTCCGGACCTTTATTCTCTTGGTAATCATCGATCCAAAATTCATCACTAGTATTGATATTAATGGATGCAATTTGTTCACCAAGGGTTATTTCAATCAGTTGAGTGCTGGCAAGTGATAATATCGCCCGGTTCTCACCCATTTCATTAATGAAGCGAATTTCATCGCCTTTGTCAAATCCTGATGGTTCATATATCATCTCTACAGTATCAGTACTAGTTTGACTGAAGAGATAATGTCCCTGACTTGGATTATATGTGTGTGTTAATTGACTTGCAATATCCACGCCGTTATCAAAATAAACTATGTCCAGGACCCTATAACCATCATGAGCGGCTTCACCAGCCCCAACATCAACGCCAGCCAAAGTACTGGTCCCTTCAATAGCGATTCCACCCAAGATGGCGAATAGGAAAAAAATGCCAATTGCGAGCCATTGATGCTCACTTTCTTGTTCCAGCAACTTGCGCCAGCGTCCTGCCATAATTGATTGGCGGTGTTGGGGGCAAAAGAAGGCTTTCATCAAAGTGCTAGATTGAGCGCTATTTTGCAAGTTTCCGATATCATGCGGATAAGGCTTCAATCAAAGCAATGATAAGGGGACCATTGGTCGCAAGGTTACTTAGAGGTTTACATATGGCACGAAAACCAGCATCCATGTATCGTCAACTCAAGGGTCCAGCATATACTCGTCGCAAGTATATTGGCGGTGTCCCAAATAATCGTATTATGCAATTCCACGTTGGAAATCGTAGAGCTGCTGAAGTCGGTGAGTTCAAAGTAATCATTGAACTACGTTCCGATAACAATGTACAAATCCGTCACATTGCTCTTGAAGCAGGCCGTGTTATTGCAAACTCTACCATTCGTAAGGTAACCGGAATGGACGGATACTCACTTCGTGTTCATACCTTCCCTCACCATGTTCTAAGAGAGAATAAGCAAGCAACTGGTGCAGGTGCTGACCGTGTTTCACAAGGAATGCGTTGCGCATTCGGAAAGAACGTTGGAACTGCGGCACGTGTAAAGCGTGGTCAGAGAATCATGTCAATTCAAACAAACCCTGAAAATTACCTATTAGCGCGAGATTCATTGCGCAAGGCTAGCATGAAAATGCCAACACCTTGTACAATTCGCCTTATTGCAGGTCACGAACACCTCAAGGGTCTAATTTGAATGAAGATGCAGGGATTCGCTCCCTCATCAAGCATCACACCTTGTTG
>DAJY01000034.1:3364-6839 GCA_002499015.1 Euryarchaeota archaeon UBA242 | reverse complement strand
AATGTGCGAGTAGCAGTTTTGAAAGAGGACAGTTGTCAACCTAAGAAATGTAATGATGAATGCCATGCATTCTGCCCACCGGTTAGAAACGGCCAGGAATGTATCATTTTAGATGACCATTCAGGCAAACCAATGATTTCTGAGAGTTTGTGTATTGGGTGCGGCATATGCATCAATAAATGTCCACACGATGCCTTGATCATCGAGAATTTACCTAGTGAATTGGAACAGGATATGATTCATAGATATTCAATGAATGGATTTCGATTGTTTAGACTGCCTACGCCGAGTAAGGAAAGTGTGGTAGGTATTCTTGGACCCAATGGAATGGGTAAGTCGACTGCAATCAATGCACTCTCCGGAAGAATAGTGCCAAATTTAGGAGATTGGATAAACAAAGAATGCAATTGGGATGGAATAATTGAAACCTTGCCGAGAGGCGAATTACGCGATTTCTTTATTTCAGTGCGAGAAGGAAAAATAAAAGTTGCACTGAAACCGCAAAATATTGATAGATTACCGAAGAGGGTTCAGGGAACAGTTCGAGATTTATTGAACAAAGTTGACGAGAGAGATATGTTCGATGAGATGACCAATGATTTAGGAATCTCTCATCTTCTAGACCGAACAGTACAACAATTATCTGGTGGAGAATTACAGCGAATGGCTATCTGTGCAACTATGTTGCGTGATGTTGATGTCTATTTCTTTGACGAACCATCATCTTACTTGGATATCCATGAGCGCATGAGAATTGTAAAGATAATTCAAAAATTAGCAGAGACCAAGCGTGTTTTGGTAATAGAACACGACTTAGCAGTTCTAGATGTGTTAGCAGATTTGATTCACATAGTATATGGGAAGAAAGGTGCATTTGGAATTTTCACCCCAGCCCGTTCAACCCGACAAGCGATTAATTCATACTTGGATGGATACTTGCCAGAACAAAATGTTCGTATCCGTGATAAACCGATAAAGTTTCTAAACCACCGTGGTGGTTCAGCAGAACTTGGCAGCCAGGTCATTAGTTGGAGTGGTTTGGAAAAACAGTTGGGTGATTTCAAGTTAACAACTGGGGAAGGAAAGGTCCACAGGAGCGAGGTTGTCGGAGTAGTCGGTCCAAATGGGACTGGCAAATCTACAATGATCAAAATACTTGCAGGAGAACACGAATATGACGGGGGCTGGGTTAGCAGTGATTGCAGTGTATCATACAAACCTCAGCATATTGATGTAGACATGGACTGTACAGTTCAAGTTTGGTTAGATGCTGAAGTTGGTCCACGTTGGAGAAGTGGAGAGTACAATGTAAATGTTATTCGGGCTTTGGGTATTGATGAATTATTGCCTAAGCGTGTCAAGAAATTATCTGGTGGTGAGAGACAAGCAGTTTCAATTGCAATATGTCTCGGAAGAGATGCTGATTTGTATTTGCTCGATGAGCCAAGCGCCCATTTGGATGCTAATGCTCGGATGGAGGCTGCAAAAGCGATTAGAAGGACTATGGAAGCGAATGAGAAATCTGCCTTCGTCATCGACCACGATGTATATTTCATAGACATATTAGCCGATTCACTGCTTGTTTTTGAGGGTGAAGGTGGAAAGTTCGGTAAAGCAGAAGGACCATTCCCATTGAAAGAAGGCATGAACCGTTTCCTCGAAGGCGTCAATATCACATTCCGCCGTGACCATGATTCCAAACGCCCACGAATCAATAAATCCGATTCTAGAAAGGATAGAGAGCAACGTCAGGTCGGTGATTTCTATTCATACCAACACTGAGAAAAAGATGGTGTATTGTATAATTCTTGTATCAATTGGTGATCAATAATGCCCGTTAGCACACCTCCTTTAGGCGGACCACTAGGGCTTTCTCGCTCTCGTCTTTCTGCCAGTGCACTAACTTCGTTTCTTCGTTGCGATAGGCAATGGTTCTTAGGAAATAAAGTTGGAATTAGAGGGCCACTGAATCCCTCACAAGTTCTCGGTATTGTCTTGGAAGATGCGCTTTGTTCTATTTTGATGCAAAGACCCGTAGGCATTGATTCTATAGAGGGCATTAAACAATGGGCACGCAGTTTCATTGAAGATTCAGTTTCCACAGTATTAACCGAAGGCGGAAAGATGTGGCATGAAGGAGTTTGGCGTGTAGATGAAAGTTGGGATGATGTCGATGTTGACAGAGTTCGAAGAAGAATCAATGGTGGTTTGGAGTTATTTTTTGAAGAAGTAGAGGCTTGCTATACGGCCAATGGTGGTCCATATCTCGAATTGTTTCGCAGTGGTCAGCAACCATTCAATGTAGCAGCGCCATCATGGGGTGACGAGCCGGTTTTCCCTATTCCTGATAAAATTCCAAGTCTTAACATTAGAAAATGGTCCAATGGTATTGATGCTGATTGGAAAGAGCAGGGAAGTCCCGTTTCTTGGTCGGAGGCTTGGGAAATTGCCCGTCCATGGGTAAAAGATCCAAGGGTGCATCAACCACAAAGAATGTTCCACAAAGATGGATGGGCAGCAGGAGAATTAGATCTAGTCCTGCGTTGGGATGGTAGGATTCGTTTGATCGACGTCAAATCGGGCGACCCGACATCAAAATTTGCAGAATCACTTCAACATCAATTGGGGTTCTACAGCTGGCTTTGGTTTGAAACCCATGAGAGTCAACGAGTAGATGGTATGGAAGGTTGGTACCTAGATGGTCCACACCGTGTGGAATTCGAAGCCCCTAGTATTGAAAATTTACAAACTATGACCGGTGTTTTCAAGCAAGTTCATGAAAAGATGCAAGCGATGGGAGCAGGACCTGCGAAAATGCCAGTTTCGCTCGAGGAAGCATGTGATGGAGAATCAGCAGGTTGCCACTGGTGCAGTTTAGCATTGGATGGAGATATTATGGTAAATGATGAATTGTTGAAAACAATTTATGATGGTCAAGAAATAATAATGTCAACGCCTAGTGAAAAGTTACAACAAATCCCTCAGAGAGTTAGTGTTACAGGAAAGTTTACCGGTGCATGGGGTCCATTGCCAAATCATTTCGGTGAGCCTGTGTTAGGGGCCATGCTGATGGCAGGAATGAAGCAAATTACCATTGAAGAAAGTCAACCAGGAGCGTTTCCAGAACTACACGATTGCCCTAAAGGTGATATTGTTATTATCGATGCACTTCCAGGTGTATGGAGAGGTCAAGCAAGATTGTATGTTGATGCAAATACTAGGATCTTAAGTAGACAAGATGCAGAACAGGAGTTTGATGACCTGTCACAGAAATTAACAAGAGTCGGCTTGCTGCGTACAAGAGCAAATGTTGAAGGGATCATACTGTGCATTGCAAAGCGTAGTGGCAAAAGGTTGGATGGAAAGCCTTGGGCTATGCTATCAATGCATCTTTGGGATGGTGAACATGTCGTTGAAGTTGCGGCCTTTGGCTCCAGTATTACCGGTGCGATGGAAGAAACAAGACCTGGTGATA
>DAJY01000034.1:0-3155 GCA_002499015.1 Euryarchaeota archaeon UBA242 | reverse complement strand
AGAATAGACATTCGTTCAACCAGACTTTCTTTCAAGAGGAAAGAGAGCCTTTTAGAGGGTTGATTTTTACCCACTTTGTATGCCGGTACATTTTGCGAGCGAAGAGGACTCCATTGGACCATATAATCGCTTGTCAGCAAGCCAAGCAAATGCCTACAACAATTGTTCTCGGCTTTGGTATTATGAGAAGATTCTACGCTTCAAAATGCCGCAAATCCCAGTACTATTCGTAGGTAGAGCTGTTGAAGATGCAGTTTGTAAAATGCTTCGCGAATCTCCAGGAATAATGGTTTCAAGTGCAGATTCAAAAATATTAGAATCAACTCCACTAGATGAAAATGGTCTGCCAAATAGAGGAGATGCAGATTGGCCGGCCTCAAAGTTGCTGGCTTTGCCTGAAAAGATGCAACCATCCACCATCGATGAAATGAAAAAATGGGGCCGGGAAAGATTAGACATCCATCTCCCATTATCCTTAGAAGAAATGAGAATAGAATGGGAAAGCGAAGAAAGGAAAGCCGGTAATTGGTCTACTGTTAATTCTCAATATTGCCTCGAAATGTGTTATACTGCATTAGACATGCATCTCTTAGAATTACAGCGTTGCTTTGAGGCCAATGGCGGTCCAAGCCTTGAAAGTTGGCGAGAAGGAAATAGGGATTTTTGGCCAGCCCCAGATGGCAGGGGTTTTGAACTAAAAAACAATCACCCTTTGGCTAGTAAGGACTCCTTTACTTTGGTTGAGGCATGGGAGGTATGCCGACCATGGTTCGTCGACCCGGGTGCAAAAAAGTTCTCGATGAATGCAATTCATCCAGAGCATTGGTTCCAAGGAGAATATGACTTGGTATATCGCTGGGATGGGGAAATAAAAATTGTCGACTTAAAGGCAAGTGTTGGCAAAGGAGACCGCTCAGGAAATTATGTTGATCAACTTCGCATGTATGCTATGTTGTGGTGGGTAACTCACGACAAAAAGGAAATGGTCAATTCACTTGAAATTTGGTATTTAGGTGCAAATGCCGTTAAAGAAATAGATTTGCCTTCAGTTGAAGAACTACAACAAATGGAATCCGAATTGAAGGAGATGTGGAAAGTTCTCAGAGAGAATAAGCCAGACAGAGAACAGTGCCCGCCTAATCCAGCACCAATGCGTGGATTTTCTGCAGGAGGTAAGGCAATTGATGCTCCAAAGGATTCACGTTGCATGAGTTGTGACTGGCAGAAAATATGTCCAGGCGGTTCTGGAAATGACGATTTACCTGGTGCTGGAATTGTTGATTTACCAGGTTCTACAACGAGTTTTGATATTACAGAAATTGCCCAATTAGATCCCCGCGCCACCATAATAGCAGAGGTCTTTTCTGTAGTTGGTGCTAATACAAGGCCAATTCCTCAAATCACAATTTCTAAAGGGGATAATTTTGCAAAAATACAAATTATTTCAGAAACGCATGAGTCTGGGCAAAGAAGTTGGCCAATAGGAATTAAGAAGGGAGATATTGTCAAATTGGAAGGATTGGTATTTACCGTCAATTGGAAAGGTGAAATAATTCTCAAAGTCGACCCTCATGCAAGGATAGTACCAGCTTTAGCGGGTGAAGAATCTGCTACTGATTTATTATCATATAGAGCGAAATATCATGTTGCAGGAAGGGTAATTTATCGTTTTGATAAGCGAGGAGTTGGCCATAATGGCAAGGAATGGCATAGAAAAGGAATGATGATTCAAGATTCTTCAGGTGCGATGAAAGTCGGTGGATGGGCCAATGACTGGGGACCTCAATATAGCACAGTTAATATTGGAGACACAGTTGTTATTGCCAATATTGGAATTGATGCTTGGGCAACCGAAGTACGTGGGGAAATCTCACGAAATTCAACCTTTCAAATTATTGATAGAATCTAAATGATTTTACTCTCTAGATAGATTTCATATCTTGAATGGGTGGCTTGAACATTATTATTTGCTTTACCCATAAGCAGAGCACTATTACTCCTAACAAGAAAACCTCGTTCATCATACCTTCGACCAATAAATTGAGGATAATATTCAGAGAGTGGGATCGTAATAGTTGATCGATATGTGGGCAAAATAGTGCTTTCACAGAAATCATTACTGGCGCCAAGAGAGAGGATTTCTATTGCTCAGAACTTTCGCTAAATAATAATCATTGAAAGTTCTGAACTACGCCGAGAACAGTTGAAGCGCTAACAAGCGTTCAGTTCTCGTCTAGTTCAAATCTCATTGGCCCCAGTTTCGAACAAGCGTTGTTCATCGATTATGTTCGAAACTTAGCCAAAAACTGAGAATTTATATTGAATATAGTCTCAGTTGTTGGCGCCAAGAGAGAGATTTGAACTCCCGTGTTCAGGGAACAGTGGATTTCGAATCCACCGCAATACCGAGCTATGCGATCTTGGCCTCTATGTGCCCGCTCTTACGCGACGGTCATAAGGATGATGCACTGTCCAATCGCTATGCAGGTGCAGTTAAACGGACGCGACCACGATTTAAAAATCGAAGTTGAACCTGGTCAAACGGTTAGACAAGTACTAAGCGAAGCAAACATTTTACCTTCGACAGTAATTGTTAGTTTCGAAGGAACAATTCTCCCTCATTCGACTATTCTAAGCGGAGATGTGGCTCTGCTTGTCACCACGGTCTCTTCTGGCGGTTGAGTTCTCAATCAATTGTAAAATGCATCAGCAGAGTCGGTCAATTCAGCAATAACGTCCTGCGCCTTTTCTGGTGCCATACTCTTTAATTTTGCTAATAGATTTGCTGAGGTATCACTCGGTAGTGATATTCCCAACTCAAACCAGTTGTCAATTTTTTCAAGCAATCTTTGACTTGCCATAACATCTCCACTGGCACCGACAGTTGTCGCTATTGCTAGGCATGAATTTATTTCATAAAGAGGGCCGCTACTAGCCAATAGAGCAGTCAAACCGATTGCCCCTGAACTAGGTTCATCTCTGCGAACATCCACTCCTCTTGACTCTAATTCTATTCTATGTGATGCATTACTTGCAACAACGAAAGTTTCCTTTCTAGATGGTTCACTTCCCAAACCGGCCATTACAACTAATTCTTCAACACCTTGTTTCATGAAAAATTGCATTATCTCATTAGCTAACAATCCTTGACTATT
>DAJY01000038.1:7180-10287 GCA_002499015.1 Euryarchaeota archaeon UBA242 | reverse complement strand
ACTGCGTTCATTTGGGAGGAGGTACTTCACAATACGGAAGTCCAATAAATATGAGTTCTGAACTACAATCGAATGCTACAACAGTTTGGTTATCGTTGCTTGAGTGGGTCGATTCAAATGATATAGAAACTCTGCACAAAGAAACTAATGTTACATCTAATTACTATGTTCATTTAGTTCAGAGAACATCCTTTTGGAGGTTCCCTGACGACTTAGTGGTACGAATAACTCAGAATGAAAATGGTGATGCGAGTCAATCATTATCTGGTTCGGTAATTGAAATTCATTCGCAAAGTCGCCTAGGTCAAGATGACTTAGGTGAGAATACTCGTCGCTTGGAAGCGCTTCATAGTCACTTGAGTGATGCTGAATCAATTTGGGATTAGTAGAACTCAGCAGAGATCATAACAACCATAACAATAAGTGGTAATATTATTGCTACTAAATTGGCTATGAGTGCAGATTTCACTTTCTCCTTTTTATCAAATGATTTTAAATGCCTTTAGCGATTAATTACAATAGGCGGACTGCAATGTCTCGGCTTGAATCCAATTTGGTGAAAAATATGTCAGACGAAGAACACAAACCCAGTGCAAAGAATTTTGGTCGCAACAACCACCTCAAAGTTAAGAAGAGTAAAGGGAAAATAAACAATCAAAATCATAGAACTATGAGTTCATTTGGTTCAAATAATTATGGTAACGATAATAATTACAAGCAAATTGATTTACATAATAATGCTTTACATCAAGCCAAAGATAGAATTCTGGATGAATTAAGAGATGCATATTCAGATTCATTGCCTGGAGTTAAATTCATGCATGGCAATAATAATGCAACCGAGATAAGAGATTGGTTGAGCAGTGAATCTTTCCAGAAATTAATTATCAACAAAAAGATGACTGCTAATATGTGGTATAATAGTGATGTAATTACTAATGTTTCATTTGGAATAAAGAATTGAATTTTTATTCATCATAAGCTTGCCAATCCTCTTGGCCAGGTTCCCTATACCACCAATAGCCATCTTCATCTTCAAACCATTCAACGCCATTTTCATCAACAGAATAGCCTTCCTCCTCCTCCTCTTCATCTGGATTTACAAGACCTGACTCTTCAGCGAATTTCTTTTTGATATCATCGATATCATCTTCAGCACCTGCAAACACTCGATGCTCAGTACGGATTTCTGACTGATGGTCTCCAGCGGCTATTGCTTCATCGGATTCTGCGTAGAATTCATCGGTCATACGCGCTTTAAATTCATCAAATTCATCACGTCCATAACTTCCAACAAATTCTTTACCGCTAGCGCTCATCAAGTCATCAAGATTCTTTCTCTTATCACGTTTTAATTCCGGAGCATCGGGAACGTCACCTGCATAAAACCCATCCTCATCTCCAGATAATTTAGGAAAAGACCTACCGTTAGGATCTGCTTCTTCAATCGCTTCAATAATTAGGTCATGTTCCTCTTCATCAATGTTCTCTTCCTTGAAATTTTGACTAACAATTTGAACCAACTTTTTGAGGTGCTTTGCGAGTTTCCCCTCATCACCCTTATTTTCCTTGACGAGCTTCTCTACTTGCTTGAGTAGCCTTTCGTACGGGCTTCCGGTTATTGCCCCGAAAATCCGCCCAAGGCCTCCCTTCTTCTTCGCCATGTGACGGCCTTTGCTAAACTCCCTCTTCAAAGATTCCGCTAAAGTGTTTGACGATGACCGCCCTTATCATCTGTGAAGGATTGGCCAAACTGAGTGAGATGGTGGAACAGTGGCTTGTAGATTTGATGGCATCCTATAATGCTGAATCTTTAGCCAAAAAAGAGCAATATAGCGCTCAAGTGCATATGCGAGGGCATTTGTTTGAAGAATTGGTTTGGTGGGCACTGCAAGCTTTACCCGATGAAATTTTAGTCGGATTAGATGTTGATTCCAAATCTGCGAATAGGCTTGACGTCGAAACTAAATATCGCAGTTTTAGTCATCGGCGAAATTTATTTCAAGGCCAAGGATACATAATTAATGAAGCCAGAATTGTTAACCGCGGAGATTCATACTCAGTTCACCACCTACCTGAAGAATGGACCGATGGACTTTTCTCAGGAGATAGAGGGTCGAGGGCTGGAAGATTTACTCATTGGTTGCATACACATCCAAACGCTCCAGCGATCCCTAGTAATGCTGATGCTGATGCGGCTCAAGAGACAAGTGGTGTCGATATGATTCTTGGTTTGAGGTTCAGCCCCGAAGGCCCGCTTCCTTGGTTTGATGATGTAGAAGGTCAAAGAAGAACTATGGGTGATGCTGCAAAAGTAGTAAACAAGTCAGGCAAAAAAAGACGTTCCTTTTTTGCAAGAAATAGCCTGCCAGTACTCGGAATAGCACCGAGCGGTCATAAAATTCATGAATTACAATTAATTGCATTTCATAAATCGGGTGTAGGAATAAATGTGATATTAGTAGATGAAGAGGGACATCCGATCAAATAATAGTAAAAATTGTATGTTCTATAAACACAATATTACAATAATGAATGCACACTCGGAAGTTCATGCACCCATCCTACAATGTCCTAGGGACGAAATTAGAACTTTGTTCAGATGACCCAATAACGGGCTGGTTTAGAGATGGTTGCTGTAATACTGACGATAACGATAAAGGTCTACACACAGTATGTTGTGTCTTGACAGATGAGTTTCTTGAATTTGCAAAGATGCGAGGAAATGATTTGATTACGCCTGCTCCACAATTTGGTTTTCCTGGATTGAAAGCAGGTGACCAATGGTGTGTTTGCGCTCAAACTTGGCATGATGCATGTGGAGAAGGAGTCGCATGCCCAGTTGTTTTAGAATCAACACATGAAGAAACACTGCAAATTACAACAATTCAATTGCTTGAGCAGTATGCACACAAATGAAGTGGTGAGATTATGGAACAATTATCAGACAAGCAATGTATTCCGTGCAAGGGTGGAGTGCCACCATTATCTGCCTCAGAAATGGCTCCGTTGCTTACTCAACTAAATCCGGATTGGCAAATAGTAGACGGTCATCATCTATTCCGTGTATGGAGTTTTGATGATTTTGAAAGTGCATTACAATTCAC
>DAJY01000038.1:365-6996 GCA_002499015.1 Euryarchaeota archaeon UBA242 | reverse complement strand
AAAATTGATGCTTTAGTGGAAGCTGATTTCATCCTCGCAGCAAAATTCGATACGTTAGCGAATTAGAAAAGTAAATTTTAGGGCCAAACACCAAGGCTTGCTAAATCAAATTTGATGATTCCTTCATCTGCCCCAATGCTTAGCATCTTGTTATTGGCTCGTTTATCACTCGACATCGCAATAATCTTGTTTGGCCGTTTAATCTCTTTTCGTTTTACAGCATCATTGAGTGCAACTAACAGGTCATAACCCTTAGTTGGTGGCATAAAGTGGTCAAGTAACAATATTTCAGGTGAAAATTGTTTTATTACATTCAGAAAATCATTTGAATTCCAATGTTGTAAAAAGTCAATTTTAGCCATATCAACAGAACCACTAACGAGTAAGGATTCAATGTCATATCCGTCTTCAAAGGCAAGAACTTTCATTTTGCCCTCTCCACAATCACTCATGGAATTGGTTGCTGGTCCCACCAATGCGGTGCTTCAAACCAATTCTCATGTCCTTCTTCTCTGTCTATTAATGGCAGGCTGAAAGTGGATGTATCATCTAAATTAACATTGATTCCGATTACAGCACAAGAACTTGGCAGATAATCTTCACCACTTTCAGTTAACTCAACTCTAATCTCATGTCCTGCTGGAACGATTACATCCATTGGATTGAACTCCATCTTCATTTGATATTCAACTAATGGAACCACAGGTTTTGCATCATATCCACCATCGCGATATCGCAAATCCATGGTAGCATGTCCAAGGCGTAAGTTGGATGTATCATCATACATTGTAGCAAATACTTGTCCACCATTACATGTTCCTGCTCTAACTCCAAGATGCAGTGTTGGTAATCCAGAGATGTGTATTTCATCGTCAAATGCTGCAATCGTGAAACTGGCAGAAGATGTTGTACTAACTCTATTGCCTTGACTTTGAGCATTGTCTAGAGTAATTTGTTGCCATTCTAAATCTTGAGGAGGCCATGTTTCTTCAACATGCCATCTTCCATCATTAGTTTGCATTTGCACCATCGATTTAGGCTCTAGACCTATGTCTTTGAGGTAATAATTGAACCAAGCATATAATTCAACAGCCCAATCCATTCTACTCATATTTGGATAAGCTTCTGCACCGTATCCACTTTCTAACTCACCGTGCCGATCTGGTTGGTCTGGGTAATTATGACCCCATTGTCCTGAAATAGCGCGGGCATTAATTCCAGCATCTCTCAGTTTCTGATATGTTGGATATGCGTGATATGGGTCAACATTCCAATCTTGCATGCCCCATACCAAATAAACTGAGCCGCGATAGTTTTCCAATACATCGGGTAGATGTCTTCTCTCATCCCAATAGTCATTCCATTCTGCTCCACCAAATTCTGCAAAGCCCCAAGTCGATAGAGGATTCAAAGGACCAATTACATCATCAGAACAGATTCGCATATCATCTGTCGTCGGGTCGCTGGTTGCCCCTTGGTAAGCGATATCATAGCCCATTGCTCTTGCTTCACTGGACCCATTTCTGTAGAACATTTCTTGAACCCCTATAGAGCCCGAAATTGGAACAATAGTTTTCAAATATTCAGATGGTTGTTGTGCTGCTTCCCAGTTTGTTGTACCAGCATATGATTTGCCCATTAACCCAACATTACCATTTGACCACTCTTGGATTCCTAACCATTCAACAACAGCTTGAATCCCTGTTTGTTCTCCGAGACCCTTGACATCTTGACAATGTGTTGATTGCCCAGTTCCAAAAGTAGAGGCTTGAGCAAGAGCATAACCATGAGGAACAAATGTATCGTAAATCCATTTTCCAACTCCTCCATCTGGAACGGTATTAGGTGAGGAATCATCACCTACTCCAGGCATTCCTTCTCCCCCGAAATCATAGTAAGGGTGTATGGTTAGAATGACTGGTACTACAATGCCATCTGGGACATCAGGTAGCCAAAGTGAAACATGCATTACAGGTGCTTCAGGAAACCCTACATCCTGTTCACTCGGAGGTAAATCAACTGTAATGAAGTGTTCGGTATATGGTAATGCTTCATATGTTCCATTGACTGGAAGTTGCGCCCTTAGTGCATCCATTGGTAGATCCATTTTGTAGCGTAAATTCAATGGAGTATTCCACCAATCTCCAGAAAAATCATCTTCGCTTGAATTTTGAATCACAGCATCTCCAATTGTCATTGCCAGCATCAAAAATACTATTGAAATCGCTACTGTCATTGCAGTAGGAATTGTTAATTGGCGGTGAGAAGTATTTTTTTCCAATAACAAACCAGTATCATTTGATGAATTATTGGATAAATTACCAACTGCAATACCTGGAATATCAGGCAAAGTGGGAAGTTCGAAAAGTTCAGCCTCAAGGACTGAATCATCGGCCAAATCACCAATTGCCATGTAAAGGCCAGCAGTCTCTCTCTCAAGAGGATAGCGCTTTACAGAGTCTAGAACTATTGCTTTCCATTCATTCATTATGCAACAAAGCATCTAAAATAAATTCTTCTTGGTTGAGTAACTTTGGAGTTTCTATCGCTGCATATGTCATAATGAAGATAATTACTGGTATCGCGATTAATATTCCGAGTCCAACTGCACTACCCATAGCGGTAGCCCAGAAATTGGATTCTTCAACTTCTGGTACATAATCGCCCCAAAGAATACCATCAGGGTCAGCTACTCCGACCATTTTTATTGAATCAATCTTGGCTTGATAAAAAGGTCTTCCCGCAGAGGATGCAGGATTTTGTATGTCTTCATTACCTGTTGGGTCATCTGAGGTTGGTGTGGCTGCGATTGCTTTTATGTGTGACATTCCATCTCGGACAATACCAAATGTTGCATAGCCTTCATCATCTCTATTTTCAGGGTCTAAGTTATGCGCTTCTGTCTCTGCAATATACCATTGTGCATCAGCAGAATCAGGATCTAATGAACGAGCCATGCCAATAGCACCATCAACATGAGATAGATTTTCATCATGCTCTAGAGGAATTGTTTCACCAGTACCACCTTCCCCACATTGTAGAGAAGTGGCTGGATATAGGCCTATTGCTTTACATTCAGGGTCTCCCGATTGAGTAACAAAATCATCTATTACTCTGTGGAAGAAAATTCCATCATAGAGGCCCATTTCAATGTGCTCAATCATGTTTTTAGTTGTGATCGGAGCCCATTGCTCAAATAATTCTAAAGTCACCACTCCATCTACTCGGTCTTCCAAATGACCTGGTACATACGAAACTTCAATTTCAAAAACAGCATTGCCATAGTAGGAATCTTTCATCGGAGTATCTTCTTCAACAGGTCCGTCAGTCCATGAAGCAGGATCAATTCCGACACTTCTCCAACTTGGTTGGGCTTCTGCATCAACGATTGCCATGACTGGAAGGCTAGAAAATAGTAGCAAATTGAGAGTGACCAGTATCACCCAACGCCCAACCATGTCATGCTGAACCTATCTTCCCTCAAGAATGGTGCGGTTAATGTGCTATGCTTACAATAGAATAATATGTGCAGAGAGAATATTTGAAATTATGACGGAAGGAATCGAAGTCAAGCCAGATCTGCTAAAATTTGCTAAAATTTCAACAATGTTGGTAATTGTATTAACTTTAGGGCAAGCCTCAACTGGGTTATCAAGTTCCTATGGTTATGAAGTCGCAGCATCCCATACATATGCAGCCCAATTAGGTCTTGTCGCCTGTATTGCAATAGTCGCTTTAGTAATAATGTCTAAGAGTGAAAATAAGAAACTCAAAGGCATGTCATTCGGACTTGCCACCATATGGCTCATACAATATGGATTAGGGGAGATGTTTTCTGGAATGACTTGGATTAGTTTGATTCATGCAGTTATAGCAATGGCAATTTTTGGCCATGCACTTGCTCTAATGAGAGTTATTGCTGCTGAACACGCTATTCACAGCGAGTAAATTCAACATCTAAAACAACGTGTCTAACCCTTGGTGAAAACCACTTGACCTTTTCCAAGTGCTTTACTTCAAGATTGTAATTACGCTTTAATTCCTCTGAGTATTGCTGCAATAAGGAAATAGTAGAATCGATCCACTGTTCTATTTTTTCTTCCTCCACATTCATATGAATGTGTAATGTACCTCCTTTTTCTTTCAGACAAGCGATTGCTAATTTCCAAACAGATTGCGAACTTGGTAATAATCCTAAATGACATCTGTCTGCAACACCTTCTAATTTAGGCATAGTAAGGGCATTATCCCCTTTGTGGATTATCAATCTTTCAGCCACATTATTTGCTTTTGCACCCCATCGTAATGCGGATATTGAATGCTGATTTAATTCACAAGCATGAACTAATTCCGCCTCTCCACGAACTAGCATAGGGAGTGTGTAATAGCCAATACCTGCATAACAGTCAACGATAGTTTCTCCTTGCAGATCTATATTTCCAATACGGTGCCTTTCAGTTACATTTCCAGATGAATACATCACCTTGCAAGCATCAAAGCCGAACTTAACACCAAAATCTAATAATTCGACCCATGATGAATCCCCAAGTAATAATTGTGCTTGCGATGAACGAGTAATGTCATCATTGACCTGTTTCTGTTTTCCAATACGCTCAACCTTTAGAGCCTCAGCAATGCATTCCCACAATGATAATTGATTATCTTGAGAAATAATAGAGGTCCATTTTTCACTACTAAATGCTGTTTCAGGCAGAAGGATAAGGTCTCCTAATTTTTCCCATTTAGTGGGTAATTCAGATAATAGTTCTATAATCATATTCTGTCTCGATTTTGGAGGCAAAAAGTCTTCATTAACGAGGCTTGTTTCTAGCCATTTTGTAATAGATGCGCGCAATCTTGCATGAGGTTCAACTGAAGGAGGATTTAAGGCTGTATCGATATTTTCTATTCTAATTTCAATTGTTTGATTATTGTCATAAATAATTATTTCATCTTCTGAGGAAGGACAATTTTTATTGACCGGAATAGCCAAAAAACCGTTTTCTAAATCCTTTGGTTGCTTTTTGATATCTAGCCAGTTTTTTTCCTTTAAGAAAAGGTAAATGGCTTCTCCATGGTCCTTTGTTACGACAATTGAAGGAGAGGATTGCATGCTTCCATCACCTACCATGAGCAAACCTGTGAAGGGTAACTCCTTTCAATGTCTTGGAACATAAGGCAACACATGGCGGAGCCGGAACGGTATAGCGTATACTCGAAAAGAATTACTTCGATTCTATTGATTGGGTGTTTCTTAATTCAATTATTTGTTCCATTTGTTTCAGCAGCAGGCATGACTACTTGTACTGCAAATAGTGGAACATGTGATGACTATTCAAGCGCCCAAGATGGCACAGAAAATCAGCAAGATTGGGTTGAAGGAGTCTATGTATTTGATTTGGAAAGCACTTCGTCGTTACAGATTGAATTGACATGGGCAATTAGAGAATTTAATAGAAGTGCACTTGGATTTGATGACCCAACGCTAAATGCAGCTTTAACAGCAGATGGCTTAGGTCCTCAGGATGGCGCTCCAGCAGATTTAATCCGCACTTACTTCAATGAAAATACAGCAGGTCCGGGGACTCCTACCGTAGGCCAGAAGTTGAAAGTGGAAGTAAATAATGCAGTTGAAGAAGCACTTCAATCTGGGTTTGGAACTGTTTCATCAATGACAACAGATTATGTTTCCACATATACCGAAGCGAGTGTAACCACCGATTGTTCCGAAGACCCAAATACCGATGCTTTAAGCGAAGGGGCAAGTGAAAACAATGTCTTTGAGCCACCGATTTGCTTCAGTACTACGGCTACAGTACAATTATCCGATTCATCATTTAACCTAATTCCAAATCCGGACTTAGATTTGGAAAGAGCCTATCAAGGACTACTAATAATGGGTTCAAAAGTAACCACCAGTTTTGAGTTAACTGCACAACCTGGGCATAAAGCAGTCTTTGCAATCAATCCTCCTGAATATGCTACAATAGATAATGTAGATCTTAATGGAACTAAGGTTGCATACGCTGGCCCACCGGCATTTTGGGCAGGACAGTGGTCAATGGACAACCGTGCATCCCCAATTGGTGGCTCTTCGATTCAGCAACCTATCACAATGACATTGGCGCATAGAGATAGCATACAAACACCTACAGTTGACATCGATCCAACAGAAAAGGCTCTTGATATTAGATTGATATTAGATGTACGTGATGAATCAAGTGCAACGCTTGATTTTGTTGTAGCATTACATTATTTGGATGCGGATACACTCGAAGATTGGGGACTTTCCATGGTTGCTGCTGCCGACCATGCTGAAGTTCCGGTAATCACGTCGGATGGTATTAGATTAGCATATCATAATGGGTTAGTGGACTTGAGTGGAGTCACTGAACAATTTCCAATAAGCAGTATAACGGATGGAATATCTGGTGCAATAGAGGGAATGGAGGCGATTCAAATGAATGAGATGTATTGGGTCTCAGAATCGGTTTCAGATGGATTAGGAGAGCCAACTGGAGGTCTAAACTACTCTCATACTAGTGGTTGTTCTGAAACAGCAGGAGCGGGTCAAACTCTGTATTATTGCATTCAAGGTGGAAATGCGATGAATGGAGATCATCCAATATAT
>DAJY01000038.1:0-164 GCA_002499015.1 Euryarchaeota archaeon UBA242 | reverse complement strand
TCAACAAAACAAAGTGTACTCGATGTAGTGACAGAAAATGATTTGCGTGCGTTGATGAATACCGGATTCGGCATTGAGACATCCTTATCGGCAGATTTCTTGTCTGCAGTAATACCAGAAGATTTACCTCCAAGTGAGTTGACATTGGAAATTATTTTACCAAC
>DAJY01000075.1 GCA_002499015.1 Euryarchaeota archaeon UBA242 | reverse complement strand
TTCAATCCTTGGAAACTGCCACCACTTGCGAATGAACCGCCATAGATAACAGTACATACATCGGCCCACTCAGAATACATAGAACCTGAAGTATCGACGATGAAGGCTAATTCCACTTTACCACCGCGGGTGTCGTCCCAAGCGATTTGTACGAAATCGTTTGCATCGACTACGATGTCTGGGTGGCCTTTATGTCCAATAATTGGAGTAAGTAAAGTGTCATCAAATAGCGTGATGATACTGCCTGATGCCATGTCAGGTTGTATCATTGAATAGTAAATTTGAGGTTGGTTGTAGAAGCGACCCAATTCATCATAGTTGTCTTCCCAAGCGATGTGAACATTGTTTTGGCTATCTAGTGCTATAGAAGGCCAGTCACGGTTTTGTGCGCGCATAGAAATGGCGATGTCATCGATTGCGGTGATTGTTCCGTCATCGCTTGCTTGGCCATCCATTGGCGCATTCCATGGAGCTAATGCAGTATACATGATCTTGTGTTGTCCTGCCCTATCAGCCCACACGATGTGCACTTTGTCATTGGTATCAATAACCATGTCTGGGTGCCAAATCTTATGCAAACCTGGACTAGAAATTTGAGTCGCATCAATCAGCGTCTCGCCTCTAGGAGATAGCATTGAATAGTACAAATGTAAATTGTTTCTTACCCAAATAACGTGAACATTGCCTTCACTGTCAGACGAGACTGCAACCTGTGAATCAGTTGATGTTCCGCCATCAACGATTTGGATTGCTTCGGTTATTACCACTGTTCCTGCGGATACAGTGATGCTTGCTATTAGCAATGTCGAAAGAACCGACATTACCATAATTGATACTAGGCTGATTGATTTTATTTTTTGCTGCATAGGACATTCCTCGGACTTACTACATATTTTGTATTAACTCTTCATACTTAACCGCGCCTCACTTATGTCAAAAATGAGGCTTTGGCCCCATCACCAATGATTAATGGTTTTTAGCCTCTCAGTAATGCGTTTTCATAAATAAATAGGCGGCCAATTTGCCTATGCCCATTCAGATGGGTCGAAGCACGAACCAAATGACATTTCATCATTGAATTCAATCTCTTGGCCTTCATTTTGCGCAGGGTTATTTTCCTTGCCGGATTGGGTTTTCAATCGGTCTGTCCAGTCATCTACTGGGCCGGGAGTTCCACTTCCTGGGCCATATGCGTATTTGATTTCGTGAATAATTCCGAGTTTAGCCAACCATAATTTTCTTAATGTTTGCATTAATTCGTTTTTTGTTAAACCATCGAACCAAATTGGTAAACTGACATTGAATGCTTGTAATGGGCCTGGTTTTTTATCACCTACATGCCCCATATGCATTCCCCAATCTACTGAAGTCCTAATCAGTTGAAGACGACTATCATGAACCCATTCATCCCATTCAATGTCGTCTTCTCGCATGTGTTTTTTCATCTCTCCTTGTTGACCTAAATCAACCCGAGTCATACTTGAACATGCAACTAAATCTCTCCCCTTAGGAATGACCACTGCGAACATGTGCCCTTGTGGTCCGTGAGGGTATTTGATGAGGAAATGTGCTTCTGCCTTTTCGTCATCTTGTTTTTTGACAATCAGCCGTTCTGAAGTTAACCAATTCTCTACTTGTTGGACAATGTCGGCGCTTGGCATAGTTGGGCCAAACGCTGCTCATGTTTGAACCGTGCCATTACTCTCATCACCAAGATTGTTGGAAATTGTTAGTAAATAACCTCGCAAATTCTGCCTGGTGACGGTTGATATTCTCAATCTAGTAATCGCCTTCTTGAAGTCCGTCCAATCATCCCAAGTACGCGCGCAAATGTGCCCGGAAAGGAAAAAAGAAAGTATAATTGAAATCCATATTATGGCCATTGTAATTACCAGATCTAGTTGAGTTGCTCCAATCCAAGTGAAAATATCCAAGTTGATAATATTACTAATTTCAATAGAATTTGAATACATTGCTACCAAGATGGCAGAGGCTATTATTGGCCATCCAAAGGCTGAGCCAAATAATGCTGCAAGGAATTGATATGAGGTCCGTGCGTCTACTCCCTCATCAGTTAAGTCGCCCAGTAATCTACCCACGACCACTTGGAATCCAAGCCCAACTATTGATATCGGCAATACTGCCAAAAAGATACAGAGTCTAACTAAAGCAAGGGGTATCTTTAGGATATTGGCCCTTCGCAAATCAAGGCCTTTGGAATTCAAATCCCGTCCATCTAAATTGTGCTCGGAGAGTATTTTTCCCGCATTGACTGCAGCCTTATGCTTGATGCTGGTTAATTTGTTAGTAATGTATTTTGTTTCATCTGTTAAACCTTCATCGTTTTGGCTGACTTTAATCGATTGATTAATGGCTCTTGCAGCGATAACTTCTTCCTTCCAACTACGTATCGGTTTACCAATATGTTTTGACTCTATGTGAGCCAATAATTTGATGCCACCATAATCATCCCAATCACTTGTATTTGGAGTTAGTTCCATCAACTTTGGACGTAACTTATCGCGTAGCGATAAGACCTGTTCTGCGGGCGGTTCAATCCATCTTCCTTGTTTGACAGCATCGACCAATTGCTGGGGGATATCGGATTTCTGAATCTCTATTGGCTTACCAAATTCTATCCACTGATCAGTCCTAAAATGGTGCCTCACTCTGAAATGCAATCCCACTGGAACCATTACGGGTAATGGTCTATCTTCCGCGATTGATATTGCTGCAGCGGCGAGAACTGTGCGCATTGGCCCTGTTCTAAAACGAAGCATATGTGATTCACTGTGGCTAGTTCCTTCTGGAAATAACACGCATCCAAAACCGCGTGATATTCCTTTTGATAGTGCGAGAAGGGTTTTGCCGTTTAGGTGTATGGCTTCTTCTTCGGTGCATCCCCCCCGTAATAATTCAGCCTTGCGGATTACCGGTTGCATTGCTAATTTACGAGTCCACCAGCCCAACACCGGCCTTGTCACCAAATCATGGCGACCCCCTATGACGAAATGTTTTGGATTGGGCAACATGATTCCTAGCGCGTCGACAAGGCCATTGGTATGCCATGCCGAAAATAACACTCCGTTGTCTTTGGGAATATTTTCATAACCAGAAATTTGAGAGGTTCTGAATTGAATTGCCCTAACCCTTCTCCCCAATGTAAAAGCCACCCATGTCCAAAAGCGGGAGCCTGGAATTTTTCCAGTAAAGGAGGGAGTAGGAGTTTTCAACAAACGAATCATTTTCATATTCTTGGAGGACTTTGAAAGTTCTGGCAATAAATCTCCGTTAGAATCAACCGCGCCGTCAGTGGTTATTTTTGACATTATTGCCCCCCTCCAAGCTGAGTTGCCAATTGTGCCAATGCTGAGTGATTCGCTTGGCCACCCATAGCAGGTGCATTGGGCCACATCGACTGCAATGTTCCGCCACCATCGCCGGTGATTCTTGGTATTACGTGGATGTGGACATGTGGTACTTCTTGGCCGGATAATGGGCCATCATGAATACATATTGTGAAATCAGTGGTGTTAAAATGGGTGCCGAGAATTGTTTCTACTTGACAAACTCCGTCAAATAATTCATTTCTTTGGCTCGTTGAAAGGTTTCTTAGGTATTGTATTCCTTGCTTTGGAATAACCAGTGTATGACCTGGTGAACGCGGGAATATATCTAAGAAAGCAAGCCAGTTTTCACCTTCAGCAACACGATGGCACGGGATTTCTCCGGCAACGATTTTTTCAAACAATGTTGCGCCCCCCATTGACTTAGGCGAAGAAGTTCAGCCTTTTGAGGTTCACACCGGTAATGCCAATGATTTGATGATTCACATAGGTGGTAATAACCAGGTTCCGGAAGAAGTCTTGCGGATTGCCAGTTGCCCTACATTGCCCTCTTGGTCTACTGTGATATGGTGTAATAATTCATCATTGGAATCTGGGAAATCGCTTCTTTGGTGAACTCCCCTGCTTTCTTGGCGGGCTTTTGCTGATATCATTGCCGCTGTTACCAAACGCACACATGCAGCAGCTCTAGCATTTTCTACTAAATTGGTATTGGCAATCAATGATGTATGGTCAAGATGTATTTGCAACAAATCGATGCGATTCTTAATCGATTCCATTTTTCCTAATCCAGCATCTAGTGAAGATGAATTTCTGGAAGTGCCTAATGCATCATTTGCTGCTGCCTTGATATTACTAAAAACAGCACCTGAGCGAAGAACTTCTTGGTCTTGCTTTAGTTCGTTTACTTGTGAAAAAGAGGATTGGTGATGTTCGAATGCTTCTTGCAGTGCTGAACTGCCACTGAATTCTGTGGTTTTGATCCATTTACCAGCATCTTGACCGGCAGCGGCCGCTAGACACATTGCATCTAGTAGTCGATTACCAACGATGCTTCCTGCGCCATGTAATCCTGAACAAGCCGCATCTCCTGCTGCATATAAACCGGTGAACCAACGTGACCAACTGCCGACTACTGCACGTCCATTTTCATTGACTGCAATTCCACCGATAGTCATATCAGCACGGCATTCGATAGCGATTGTTTGTTTGCTCATATCAATACCCGTGCGACTCTTGACCATGCGCATTGTAGCATCCCACCATACTGCATTGTCGTTGAGTTCTCTAGCATCTAGAACTGGTTGTGAAGCCGCTGCAACCGCTGAGCAAAGTGAATTTAAATCACCTTCTCCAACATCTAATTCGCTTCCGCTTGCTTCATGAAGAATCGCCCCTGCATCGAGAATACCCATAGGAATTACTAGATTTGTATCTTTAATTGCTAATGGAGTTGATGTGATAAATTCCATATTGCGTAGTGGAAGACCTGCTTGTAAAGCCAAGTCCAATCCTAAACCAACAACACCATTGCTGAATGCCCCTTCAAAGCCACCGTCTGCGATAATAATTGCTTTTGCTGAAAGCGATAGTAATTTGCCGTTTATCATATCAACGGCGATCAGTCCATTGATTTTCTGATTGGAATGCACTAGAGACAGTGGTAGTTGGTCGCCTCTGCGAGTTACTCCGAATCTCATGCATTGCTCTTCCAGAACTTGTTGGACTTCTCTGCTAGTAGCATCGCCACAGTTTGCATTTCGTGGCTTGCCATGTCCTGCTCCTTTACTGACCAATGGTGTGCCTTTAGAATCACGGCGGAAGTTTACACCCCAGCGTTCTAACAAATCTATTTGACGATTTGCTGCGGATGTTGTTGAATTGACAATATCTTGGTCACACAAGTAAGCTCCTGCGTGAATTGTGTCTTCTCTATGCCCGCGATTATTAGTTTCTTGAAGTGGTGCTGCAATGCCATCAGCAGCGCTTCTCCCACTCTTTCCTAAGCCATCTGCTGTCATCATCAAAGTTGATGCTCCAGTCTTTGCAGATTCTGCTGCTGCACGTAGTGCTGCAGGTCCGTCTCCTAATACGATGATATCCCATGCTTCCATGACTCTACAACCCTTGAGTCGGGCGAAGCGAAGCCCCGCCATAAGTAGCGCGCTTGG
>DAJY01000095.1:3627-7540 GCA_002499015.1 Euryarchaeota archaeon UBA242 | reverse complement strand
TCTGGTATCAATGTCCTTCAGGACGATCATAGGCTGGCGTTAAACGAGCCATGTCCCCAGAAAACTGGGAAGCACGATAGATGAACCAAAGTGGCGTCAATAGTGTTAGTAAGATTAGAGCAATGAGAAAATACATTCCCCATGGATTTACTTCGGACAGAGAAACAGACCAGAAAATCCACAACATTGGCAGATAGAGAAAGAAACTGTATCTTCGTGCAACAACACCAAATCTAGCATTCTTTTGTGAATTGTTGAATAGAGTAGGAGCCTCTTCTTCCGTCACTAAACCTTTCTCAACTCCGCAACGAACGCACACTTGCGCTCGAGGTCCAACTCCATGAATGAAATAGCTTCGTGGATAGGTGCTGGAGCAGTGACGGCAGGTCGGCATGATGTTCCCTCAAACAACCCGAGTCGCTTTAGATTCTTCAAGCATCCGCACACATCCTCAAGAAATTAGTAAACAAAATGTTTCCATGTTCAGAACCAACAGATTCTGGATGGAATTGAACAGAACAAATGGGTAATGTGGTATGTTGAAGTGCCATGATGATAGATTTGCTTTGATCGGTAGCAGAAATAACTAATTGTGAATTAGGTTTTTCGCCCTCAACAACTAGTGAATGATAGCGAGTAAAATTAGTAGGTGACTCTATTCCTGCAAAAATACCACTTGAATTATGGTGACATGGCCACGGAGTGCCATGAACAGGTCCAAGAGGTGCGCGAATTATATTCATGCCACCAGCCTCAGCCAGTGCTTGATGTCCAAGACAAATCCCCAATAGTGGTACATTCAATTGCCCAGCAAGAGCATGCCTCGATAATGCCATAGTCAATTCCGAATTAGATGGATTACCAGGCCCAGGCCCTAATATCAGGTGAGTTGGATTTAACAATCCTAGTAAATCGAATAATGTAGTTGGGTCGGAAAATGCATCTGCGATTGCACCGCGTCCACGAAGAACCGTCACATCATGTCCAAGGATTGCGATATTGTGCGCAATATTGTAGGTGAATGAATCCAAATTATCAATCAATAATACTCCACATGTGGTTATTGAAGAATCATCATGTAGTAAATTACGCATTTCTTCAAATTGGAAAACCTTACCAAGTTTTCCATTTCCACTGGTATCGCTATTTTCTGCAATTTGCGGATGAATACTCAATTGGGTAGATTGACCGGTTTTTTGACTAGTTGGAATCCATCCACACGCCTTCCGCAAAGCCTCAGCTTTCCATTTTGCCTCAGATACTTCCGCCGCGGGATTACTTGCTATGGTAATTCCTCCACCTGCAACAATCGTACCACTCCAGGTTTTACCTATTCTGTGAGCTTCTAAAGTGCGAATCAAAATATTCCAAGAACTTGAACCATTGAATACATCTATCCAACCCACTGAACCAGTCCAAAAGGAACGCGACTTCTCTTCCAGTTGATCGATTACTGCGCAAACTACAGTTTTTGGACATCCGGTAATACTGCCCCCTGGAAAGATACTTTGAATAGCATCAATACCACTCATATTAGGTAATATTGAACCTTTGATATGACTTACTAGATGCTGTACATTTGCATATACTTCAACATCAAAACGTTCTACCTTTACCGAATCAACCGAACAAACTTTTGATAGGTCATTACGCATCAAATCAACTAACATTCTATGTTCGCTTCTTTCTTTTTCATCAACTAACATTTCGTTCCGTAATAATTCCTCTTCTTCGCGACCTTCTCCTCTCGAACATGTACCTTTTATCGGTGCAGTATTGATTACTTCATCATCACATCTCAGTAGAGTTTCAGGAGAACTGGAGGCTAAGGCAAATCCAAGATCCTCAGCTTCAAGATATGCAGAAAATGGCGCAGGGTTTTCAACCGACAATCGCTCAAATACATCGCTTGGATGACATAGTAACTCCCCACTCCATCTTCTTCCAAAATTAACTTGGTATACTTGACCTGAGCGAATAGAATCTTGAATCCGATTTACTACATTTTCATGCTCTTGATCACTATGGCTACTAATTTCTTCAATTACTCCACTAGGTAATTCAGCCGGTAAAAAAGGTTTATTTTCAAATTTAGATAGTAGTTTGTTGGCCTTAATGGACCAATCATCACCTTCAAGTGAAAATACATCTATCTCCTCTGTGTTCTTATCATGAATAATCACTTTGTCAATCAACCAAAGAACTGCTAGTAGAGCATCTTCCTTCGGAGGATTTTGTAGAGCGATTGGTTGTGTCCATTGCAACATATCATATGCCAATCCGCCAGCCCAAAATGGTCGCTGCGGCAGTTTTTGATTAGAACTAATAGAATTTGAAACAAAACTGTCTTTGTTGCTATGCAGTCTCAATTTTACGAATAAATCGTCTAATCCATCAGAAAATATTGAATCCGCATGATACCAGCAACCATGGCGCCATTGCTCAATTTCAGCAATAAATTGTGGCTTTTTAAGTAAGAGATTGAATTCACCATTCAATGCATCTGCAGCATCTTGTGGTGCTATTTTTTGCCTATTTGGTTGTTTGATAACAACTCTTGTAGAACTTGGACCGCAAAGGAATGAGTGTTGTGCCAGATGACTTTCGGGTCCTCCAGAGAGCAGGATAAGCGAATCAGGAGACCCGTAATTAACTGCATTTCTACCAAGTAAACCAGCTTCGTTTAGGCTATTTCGTAAGTTGAGAATAGGGCAAATCATTCAATTCACCATCTTTGTCCAATTGTTAGAATCTGCATAGTGTTGCGATAATATTTGGCGGCAGGTTTGAGTCAGTAAATCAGCAGAGCCGCCAATATCTTCGCCATCAATAGTAATAATTCTGCAAGCACCCATTCCACTTCCTAACGCGACCATCTCGCGTGCTCGTGCAACGATTCTTTCAGTCAAGTTACCACTCTGAAATGGAAAACCATATTGTTCAAGTTCAGATAATATAATACTTCTAGTGATGCTTTCAACCCCACCCTGTTCACTATTGGAGTACCACACAACTCCATCTTCATCAAGCAGTATTGGTGATGCTCTATCACCATCAATAATTGAGAATTCATGCACTAGTAATGCAAGGTCAGAACCTTCACTATCAGCCTTTAATCTCGCCCTATGATAAGGAGCCCAATCGCCGTGCTTCGTCCCAGTAACTTTTCTATTCCAGCGTGGGGCAGGTACGGTAATCGCTTCAATTTCTTCATTGCGCAAAGTGATTGTCCTCTCCACCAACCTCACAGAGGATTGTTCAGTACAATCAATAACGATTTTAACAAGACCGATCGGCTGTTTTAGTTCACCGTTTTTTAGGGCAACGATATTGATAAATGCTTTTTTTATTTCCAATTTCAGATTTTCCGGTAGGGGCATTCTCAATCGTTCAGCATGATTTGACAAGCGATTCAAGTGAGTTTGAAAATCAGCGATATGATGTAACCCATCCCATGTAACTGTGGTGAATACCGAATCACGCGGACGTGATTGCGCTGCCTCGTCCTGTCCCATCACAACAGGTCATCAAGGAATGATGTGTCAATGTTCTGTTGAGATTGCTGTGCCGGCTTTTCGATTAAATCATCAAGCAGTGTGTCGTTTCTAATAGGCTGTAACACCGATTGTTGGCTTTGATATGCAGGTCGGCCATAACTATCAGATTGAACTCTGTTTGCGGCAGCATATATGTCACTTGATTGGGTCTGAGTAACGGTGGCTGCGGGTAGTGGGGCAGGAGTGCTCTTTGGTACATTATCCCATCCAGCATCATTTTGATTTTGCAATCCCCATGTAGCTTCTTGTAATTCCCAATCTTTACTACGGCGTTGGTTACTTCCCCGACTCTTGAAAATTGCTAGTAATAGGAATAGAGCGACAATGGCCAATCCGATGGCTAAGAGATTTGGAGT
>DAJY01000095.1:1136-3415 GCA_002499015.1 Euryarchaeota archaeon UBA242 | reverse complement strand
TATTCTTCATCGATTGCACTTACCGACACATACCATGCGGTATTATTTACAAGATCTTCAAATCCATTTTGAGTGATTAGGAATGTATTGCTAGCTTTTACTTCGCCGACCAATACAGCATCATCAGTAGTTGAGTATTCTTTATCGGAGATATAAATTTGGTATCCGCGTACGGAAGAAGATGAGGAATGTTGCCATTGAACTAGAATATTTACTTCTTCATTCCATGCTAAACTAATCCCAATAATCTCAGGTAGATGAGAACCCATATCATTGATTCCATCATCAACAGATGCAGCACTCACTACAACTAAATTATCTTCAAAGGAATTTCCAGAAGAGTCTATCACGACTACTGCGACCCAAACCATTTGCCCAGGAACCACAGGAGTATCGCCCGCTGTCAATTTGATAGACATAGGCAATTGTGGAGTTCTCGATAAAGTTGCGATTGGAGCGATTGGGCCATCTCCTCCAGTGCTAACAGAAGTGAATTGCCAAGTTGCTGCATAGACTTCATATGACTTTACATCACCATCATCAGACAAATTAAAGTCTAGTAATAGGGCTGTTCCATCATCAGCAGGCTTGTCAAATATTTGTAAGTCTTGCAATCTATCTGGTGCAATAACATCATTCAAATTATCGATTGGAGTAACAGTTGCTTGAACTAAATCGGTGAGGAATACATTTCCTTTGTTATCATGAACAGTGACGGTGACATATAATTCAACATCAGGCATAATTGATTTAGGAGTTGCTGCTAATAATGAATCTCCTCCATATAGAGCAGTACTCAAAGTAATTTCAATCGGATTCTTATCCTCATCAATCCATTGCTTGTTCACCTTCAAGCAGGCACAATTTGCAGAGTCGTCACCGATTGCAGCCCAAAGGGATGACAAGTCAGTAACAGGTTTATCTGCAACCCATACGATATAGTGGGAGAAATCATCAGCATCAGAAATAGACCAAATAACATCAATTGCAGTCCCATCATCATCAGCATGATCAAAGGCATTGATTACGCCAATTCGACTCGGTGCTGTACCAGAACCAACCGTGTTTCTATACGGCGTAACTCCAACAACATCAACATCGTCCAAGTTGGCATTTAGCCAATCATCGTATGCAACAACACCAACCCAGTAAAGTTGACCATCTTGTAAATCAATTCCATCCATACTGGAAATAATAGTTGAATTTTTAGCACAGTCATTTACAATAGTAGTTTGCGAGAAGGAATTAACATTGTTCGGCAACAGAACCTCTTCATCGATCTCATCATCTTCCACCATCATCATAAAGATGGCATAGAAAGTACAATCCTCATCAGCACTAATATTCCATGAGATAGTAATTCTCCCACCATCATCATTTGGAGTATCTATTGCAACAATATTTTCTAATTTAGCAGGTGCTGTATTATCGTTTAATCCTCCAGTTGGTACAACCGGTCCAATAATTGTGGCATTCAGCCAATCTTCCTGACCGGCTTCGTCTACACAAGTTAGACCCAGCCAGTATGGTTTACCAGCATCAAGCGATAATACAGTAGTATTTCCTTCACTTGGTGGAAGGTCAGCAGCAACGTTAAGACCTAAAATATCAGTCATTTGCGATGTTGATGTGTAAATACGCGTACTTGCTAAATCAAGTGCAGTACATCGCGCCCATTCAACTTCTAAATCACCATCTTGGCCACCTTCATATGGTCCAGCAGCAGCCCAAAGCGGTGATTTTGGTACTTCATCTGTAGGAGTTGCCGGTCCCATCGGTAATGAAATTAAGCCCCATCTACCGTCATTATATTCAACGACAATTACAGCATAATATTCAGTTCCCTCAACAAGTGGTATTCCATTTGCAGTAGTAACTTCACTAGACAAGCGACTATGTAATGAGATTGCTTTGTCAACAGTTCTTCCAGCGAGGTCTGCTGCAGTTAATGCAGCTCCACTAACAGTGACGAATGGTCCTTCGCTAACATATACGAGGTAACGAGCAAAGTCTTCATCATGAACCAGTGTCCAATCAGCCATCAACGCTCCTCCACCATCATCAGGTCTGTCGATTAAATTAGTCATTTCAACCGGAGTCTCCAACTTGATATAGTCATAAACCAATCTTGCTTGTAGGGAACCATTGCTTGGTGAACGTAGTGTTAGTGTGACATAACGAGTCCCATTTATCATCACACCGTTATCAACAGCATTCTGGATGGTATTTTCAAGTCCAGGGTCACTCGTTAAGTTAACTGTAGCATTATATTTCAGTGA
>DAJY01000095.1:0-902 GCA_002499015.1 Euryarchaeota archaeon UBA242 | reverse complement strand
CCAGGATGAGTCCATTCACTGATGTTAGAATTTTTCATATTAAATCCAGCATTCAGTGGTACTGCACGACGCATTTCAAATCGATCTAATTCAGTCCAGGATGCAGTTCTTTCATAACCCCATAGACCATCACTTTCAGTGGTTAGCCAAACATTGTTAGCAGTTAATATTCCATCTGAGGCATTGGCTTTAAACCAGGATTTTGTTATTGCGTGTGTAGCAGTTCGTGCTTTGATTATTGCTGCACCTTGCTCGGTAATAACCAAAATATCATCGCCATCACTTTGCATACTCGTAATAGGCCATCCGCTTATTTGCCAAGAGGCCATTCCATCTTCAAATTCACCGACTTGTCCGTTCCAATGCGTCATTGGACCGATGTCAGTGGCGATATGTAATCCCCACCAATCAGCAGCCAATGCGGAAACAGTATTGGAAGAGATTTGGTCGAAGCGATGAGTATCAATCGATGTAGGTGTACTAACTTCAAAACTGGAAACCCCAGGTCTTTCCGTACTTTTACCATCATGTGAAATGAATAGAGTAGAATTGGCACCACTGGTTTTCATTGTTAAGCCCCAAGTTGAGGTTCCAAATAATCCATTTTGTGATGTCATCGTTGTGATGGTTCCAGTCATCTCGTTGTACTTTGCAACTCCACTTGGAGTAGTCAGCCAAATATCATTGCCATCTACCAATATATCTTCAACAATGTTTGATGGTAATCCTTCGAGTATGGTAATCGGGTTCATCCAATCACTTGTAGTATAATTCCACCTGCCGATTCCACCATTTGTAGCGATGTACATGACGTCACTAGTATGGCCAAATCCATTAATCACATTAGATGGAAGTCCGGCAATTAGTTTCCCTTGTGTAAAGGTTTGAGAATTAATATTGAA
>DAJY01000056.1:20268-45985 GCA_002499015.1 Euryarchaeota archaeon UBA242 | reverse complement strand
TTGTTGAATCAAGTGAACCATTCGTTCTTGCAAGGTTACCATTCCTTCCAAGGCGGTTTCGATATTTTCTTCAGCCATTTCCGCACATCCAAAAGAGCTGATTCAAGAGATTATCAGCCGTTTAGAGCATCTAAATACTGCCAACCAAAGCTTTCCCATTGGTCTTGTGACCAACCTTCTGGAAGACCACTTGGAGGAAGCGGAGGTGACCCTCGAGATTCCTCAGCCACATTTGCGCTTTCTTCAGCCAAAGGGGCTACGATAGGTTGAGGTGTTGGCGCAGGAATCATTGCTGCGAGCCCTACTTGAGGAGGTAATGCCAATCCAGGTGGAGGTGGTAAATTGAGTTCGATTGAAGGAAGCGCCTTGACATCAATATCGGCCAAAACTTCAGCAGTTTGGTCACTCTCATCCACTTCTTCACCTTTCAAGATTCTTCTACTCATTACCATCGTATAGACTCCAAATCCAACAGAGAGCAAAGCAATGATGAACAAGGTTATTGTAAATTGACCTTCACTTGCTTGTTCCTTTAATGCTTCACCATCTCTAGATGTTTGGTGTTTGATGATAAGTGGGTCGACTGTTTTTCGATCCATTTCAACACCATCGACTAGAACTAGAACTCTAAATTCAATTTGATTTCCTGCAGCGACATCAGCAATAGCTCCTAGGGAGGCTTGGACTTCTGTTCCTGCACCTACTTCTAGTTCTAAAACGCTGATCTCTGCCCAATTACCGCCTACAACCAATCGTTGTAGAATGAATGTTACATCGCCCTTGCCACCATCATTCTTAGCATTGATGACCATATTGACTTGCTGTTCTGTAGTTGGACTCGGTTCGTCCCACTTCAATGAAGTAGTATCGGCATCCAAATCAAAACTTGGCCCTAATAATGCAAGAGGCCAAGAAGCAAAGGGTTCATTGACAGAATTTCGGAAGGTATCAAACGGATTTCCAGATTCATCAGAACCTGAAATCCACACATCAACAACATATGATGGCAACAACATAGTCGCTCCTGAATCGGTCAAATCCAAATGACCTGTCCAAAAGAATTGATCTCCGAAAGGAGTGGTCTCAGGTAGTGGTACACTTCCTCGTGAAATTTCAGCCTCACCAGCTCTTACTCGGTAATGTAGTACTGCTGGTTCATCCAAATCAAAACCGTGGTCATCGATGGTCTCTAACATCACTAATAGGTTACCACAATCACCGATGGAAAGTTCCCCTCCAGAAGAAACTTCATTCAAAGCAATTGATGAAATTGTAGGTCTACTGCTATCAACTGCAAGTCTAACGCGAGGAATAATATTTGTTTCATCGTAGGCAATTCCTGGTAAATCATCCATCTTTAGTCTTAGATCAAGATGTCCTGAGCGTACTGCTGGAATCAACAGATCCAAACTAAATTCACCATCAAGTCTAGTAGATGTTCTCCACTCATAGTCATAATCTCCAAAGACGACATCAAATGCACCGGCTGGTGCTGGCATTTCATCTTCCGAGAATAATATTCGACCACTAACTCTCAATGCTTGACCTGCACCAATCAAAGTCTCAGACACTTCAGAATTGTAATGGTTAGTGCTATCTCTTAATTCAATAGCACGAATATGACCTTCCATTGTGTCGAATCGGAAATCATTATCTAAACTCCACCAATCATTACCTAATCCGACTTCTGCTTCAAAACAAGGAGTTAGTTCTCCATCATTACAAGGTAAATCAGTGACCAATATTTTAGGAATGAATTGATCTACTCCATTGGTGTCAAATATTTCGGGGAAGGTCCAAGTCAATTGAAACCTTGCTTTGATAATAATAATAGATTCATTAAATGAATCAAGTTCAACTGTTGAATATATATTTGATACTGCAATATTAGATGAACCAGATTCCATAATCGCCATCGGTTTACCAGTTCCATCATCTTGTAGAGTGATAAAAATTGAATTATCATCGTCGGAGAAATCCCCGCCTAATGCTAATTGAACAGTTTGAAGATCTTCCCATCCATTTCTATCACTCAAAACTATTTGAGCAGTATAGGCAATTCCCGGGTGCAATGGTTCTTGGTCATTATGCCCTATGATAGTGGAATTGCTCAAATCTAATGTTGGTTCAAATTCTTCTCTAATTCTATATGTTGATAAATCTGCAGACCAATCTGGGATTGCTTGACCCGGTGCGAAACCACATGGATTAGTGGAATCGGGACAAACTGGCCCTCCACCCATCGCAACCTCATTTTGTTGTGCATCCTTACCAGTGATGAAGAAAGAGACATATTGACCGTGTGTTAGCATCGAATCATCTAACGAACCTTGGAATATATTCAACCCACCAGTTCTGGTTTCAGGTGAAGAAAGAGTCTTGAGTTCATATTCATCTGCATTAGGAAGGCCATCGAAATTGTAATCGGTGCATCCCAATGCTACGCTGGCTTTACATCCAATCCAATAATTCAAAGTTATTTGAGTCGGAGGATCTACAGAATCTTGGATAAATACATTCACTGATTGACCACTGCCCGGAGGTGAAGCATGGAGTTCAACGCCATCCACAGGAGTCACTGACAATAATAGTGGAGAATTTCCATCAAGAACAAGTCTCATGCTATTGTAACCGGGATTGACAAATGTTGAACCATTAACCAAATTCACCGCCTGCATATAGAAAACCATACCTCCAGGGGAGGATTCTAGTGGTGATTGAATTGTAATATTATATTCTCCAAATCCAGGGTTTGCTTCTTCTGCTAAGAGAACTGCTTCGCCCATTGGTACGCCATCGTGGGTTACATTTTGTCCAAGTAATCTCAAATTAAAATTACCAGCCTCTGGGCTCAATTGTGACTCTTGGAAGTTTATTTGGCCACTAAAGGAAAGATTAAACCCTCCGCGAACCCAATCTAAAACATATAATTCTCTTCCAGTTTCTTCCCAAACCCTTAGCCCATCAAGTTGGATATCATTTTCAATCTTAAGGTCTAATGATTCAGTTTCCCAAGAACTTACCGCTACTCCCAGATCATCTTCAACTGTAATAAATGCTTGAGCACTACCCTCATCATCCCAAGTCCAATTAACTTTCATTGGCATTCTAATAGTTAGAATCCCGTTGGCATCTAACATCGATGTACAATTGGCCGTATCAAATTGAACTATTCCTCCAACATCATCAATCGTTGAGCAGCTATCTCCTCTAACCCATGAAAATGTAGGGTTCTCTCCATATGAATGTTCAAGAGCAACCACTGTTTTTGTAACTCTATCGACTTCATCACCATTAGCAACTCTAACCACTAGATTCCTGTATATTCCATCTGGTGATGCCTTTCCACCTTCCAAATTAGCATCTATTGCACGTGTTTGCATTTTGTAGGCAATATCGATGTTTGAAATTTTTATTCGACCAGAAGTTGCGGCCTTAATACCAAGGGATACAAGTACATCACCAAAACCATTTTCCGGAATTGCATCATTGAATGCTTGAACCATAGTAGGAGTAAACTTGACATCTACACCAACAACAGAATCATCACTTGCTTCGACTGATGATTCATTAAGGAATTGAAGGGATTCCCAATCCCATTGCCCATCGTTACCAATATCAATATTGGGTCGGTCTGGATATCCTTCTTCATAATGTAGAGTGAAGGAATCTATCAGTGGAGTGCTAGTAGAGTCACTGGTGGTCATATCAATCGTGTAGCGTAGAATATCACCAGCACCATCGGTTGAGAAACTTGTTTCTTGGCCATTGACCACTGGTAACCAAGTGGTCCCATTATCATTGGAAACCATTACTTGTACGGTTGAACTACTCGGTTCGTCTGCAACCCACACGGGCCTAACCTTACCAACTTTAGTACCGGTTGGGAAGAATGGTGAAAGCCAAGAACCTGAAGTGGTGTAGTCAGTTGAATATTCTAAATTAACCCACCATGAAACTGCTGTTGAACCTATTAATTGCGCCTTCCAAACCAGTTCGTTACCAGGAAAATCAAAATGAATCGTTTCATTTGATTCAACTTGCTGCCAATGAGTACCATTGTCTGCAGATATCCAGTAATCAACTCTATCTCCAATAGAGGCTGCTGAAGAATAGGTAATCATATTTGCAGCCACAACATCATCTGAACTGTAAGTTACTGGTCCATACCAAGTTGTTGTTCCAGGGGCTGGTGTTGTTTCGTATTGCCAACCAGTTCCATACTCACGATAGTAGAGTGTGTTACTACTCCAAGTAGAATATCCACTGTCAACTGTTACGAACCTCGCTCCATCAAACTGCAATCCATAGCCAAGTGCTGAAACTTGCTTTATTCCTGCTTGAGGTACTAGTGATGATGATTGTCCGGATACTGACCAGGTTTCTAATTGATCTTTATCATTGTATACTGTTCCTTTTTGGCAGCGCATGAAGAATGATGTACCATTGACTTCTAAGCCTCTAACTATTTGACCTGTAGTACCACATTCCCAAGTTGAACCGCTTGTAGTTGAATAGGAATAACTTTCCTGACCTCTTGTGTATTGACCAGGTAAGTTGCCATCAAAGGTATAGGGTACAATTCTTCTTTGTGAATTGTGCAATATCCATACAAGGTCTTGATCACGGTCATATGCAATACCTGTATAATCACCATATTGCGGTGAAACATCGTAAGAATCAATACATGTCCAAACATCATCCCGTGAAATATCCATTTCAATTACTCTATGGTATTGTGTTGGCGCTGATGAACTGTATGTGTATTTGTATCCAGATAGAATTCCAAATAATCTTTCATCATCAGTTATAGTCCAATCTCTAAATCCATATTGTCCATAATAACTAGAACTATCTTTTTGTGGAAGAGTACATTGAGCTTCGTCTAATACTATTGTTGAATGACGGCTTGCATTGTTAGGATATAATTTCTGAACAATATTGCTGAATTTTGTTGAGGACCAAGTTGACAAAAATAGCCAATCATGGTGTTTTAATACCGCACCTTGACCTTGAGCCATCAAACTAGATGATGTCTTTGTCACCTGTGTGGAAAATCTGGACTCTGTAGAATTTGATGTGTGCGGTTGGCGCAGTGAATATGAGCCATTATCTAACCAGGCATCAGAATTTGGATTTACAGTTTCATCGTATCCATGCGGGAAAAATTCTTCCTGTGGTGAAGCTAAGGCGAGACTTAGATCACCGCTTCTAGAATCGGTCATTGAATCAGTACCCCTAATCCAATCAGCACGGTTATCTGTCACCTTTTGACTCCATCCAGTCGCACTAGCACCAGAAAGTGTCATCGTAACATCGGTAACTAAAGCACCTTTTGGAAGAGAAATTTGAGCGCCAGTGTCTGGGTTAGCGCCTTGGTAGAGAGCAATATATTCAGTAGAACCATCACTAAATTCATAGACATGTCGAGCAACTCCAGCAGCTTCTGCTTCATCTACAAAAACGTCCGCTAATGGACTCATTGGGGATAAAACAAGAATGGCAAATAATACAAACATTATGCCGCGACCGGGAGGGAATGATGATGACATAAGACTCACGCGACCTTGCCACTACCGATTGAGCCTTTGAAGCATCCCCCTAGAGGACATTATCAAATCTTTTTAAAAAAGATTCTAATTTCCTTCAATTCGTACTTTTTAAGTAATCTAGGACGATTTATGCTGTTTGACGCGAATCATATCGAATTGGGGAAGAATCTCCCCTCAACCCATCGTTCTCATCATCATGAACTTCAAACCAATCTACCATCCAATCCCCATCGGTATCCCAGTTCATTGGGTCGGTACCTTCAGCAATGTGGTCATTGTCTAAATCAAGATAATACCATCCTAATTCATGCTCACCTACATTTCTAACTGGAGATGTATTGGGAGATCCTACGTAATAGATATCCCATTGATCGGTTCTATTTCCTGCTAGCATTATTTGGTCATCAGATGAATCTAATAAGAGGAAATTTGTGTCTTTATCATTAACCACGTAGGCATATCTAATATCCATACTATTTGATTGGTCCATCTTCAAATAATTACTTGTCGATTCATCAAATAATCCAATGTGAAGTAAAGCACCTCGTAATTGCCACCATTCTGTAACCGGGGTTCCTTGGTAAACCATACCGCTTAACCGAACTGCATTTGGACTGGTTAAATCTTTGTCAGATATAGCAAAGAATTCTTGGAAATTAGTATATGGCTCATAGTTACATCCTGCACCAGAACAATCCCAATTACCATCCATATCTGGGTCGAAATTTGCATCTACAGGATCAGTTGGGTCCAAGGTGAACCAAGTAAATGCCAAATCAGGTCGACCCAATGTTCCATTTGCACCTTGTTGGGATAGTGGTAAACAGGACATAGTAGAAGTGTCGCATGCGCCACCGGTTGCAGCATCTATCCAAATCACTTCAATCTGCATAAATGTACTGTAATTATCATTATCTTCATTCCATCCCTTATTGTATTCATACCAGTCTGGCAACATATCACCATCACTGTCATTATCACTTGGGTTTGTGCCATATTTGAACACTTCACGGCCGTCTGAAAGATTGAAATCTTGGCTATGTGAAGTAACAATGCCATTCACAACTACAGTTGTGTAAGTAACACTATCCTCGTCGCTATCATTTTGGTCAGGGCGGGTTGAATTGTCCCACTCCATCCAATTAGTAAATGGTAAATCCCCTATACCAGGTTGAACAATTACCCCTGAAGGTGTGAAGTCTCTTTGATCCCAATTACCTTGGTCTGCAGGCATATCAAATGCTGTGCGGTTATACCACCCATCATTATCTCCATCATAATCGACATCCCAAGGATTAACGGGATTACTTGCCCAATGATCTTGAGTGCTTAATCCAGGCATTCCATATGTTGCGTAGCAATATTCCCAGCCATCAGGAATCCCATCTCCATCAGAGTCGGAGTGCGTAGGGTCTGATACACCGATTAGTGTACGGTTAAAATTATCAGAATCAATTGAATTCAATTTTGTCATTCTGTCTGCACTGTCTTGGCCCTTTTCTATGAAATCATTGTACAAAGCAAGTTGTGCTTGATATTGAGAAAATCCTAATTCTTCTTTGTAAGCATTAATCGCATCTTCACCGAAATCAATAATTCCAACATTAGCTGGAACTGAATCTCTGTTGAGGTACTTACCCCATGTTCTTGATTCCCATTCTCTCAAATTTGAAAATCGTTCATCAGTCGAGATATTTCCATCCCCGTCACAGTCAAACGAATCATTATCTGAGTCTAAAAATACATCATTGTCGATTAGAGGATTCATACTCCAACGGTTTTCCTCCAAATCCCATTCCGCAAACCAATATTCGAATCCGTCATACATTCCATCATCATCAGTATCAGGTAAAGTTGGGTCGGTTATTCCCATTAGCATTGAGATGAATGAATTCGGTGGTTCTCCTTGTTGCCAGTCATTGAAATCATCGAGTAATCTCTTACCTCTAGTTTCCTTTGTGATTAAGATATTGAAGACTCTTTGAGCTTTTTCAGTTGGTTGTTGTTGGTCACCATCTTCGTGCATTAAAGGTGCATCGAAGGGATGATCTCCACCATTATCTGGATTTGAATTTACTAGTTCAAACTCTTGTTTGTCGATTAAACCATCACCGTCACCATCGAAATTTCCATCACCACTAACAAGAGGATTTAACGTCCATGTTTGTGCTGAATTATTCCAAGAAGTGAATAGAAGTTCCACACCATCTAGCATACCATCACCATCGGTATCAACATTATTTGGATCAGATGTTAATCCAGTCAAATTAATTTGTTCTGAAGTCAGGAAACTTCCAAACGATTCAGGATTGAGGATGCTTGGCCACTGTTGTAATGCAAAAGCGCTACCAACGGTAGTAACGAACCATTGAGGTGAAGTTCGGTTTTCATTTGTTTCTGAAAATTGTGGTGCAATCGAATTGTATTCTTCCCAATTAGTCATCCCGTCCTCGTCAGCATCTTGCCATCTATCTGCTCCATCTAGTGGATTAAGAGTCCACTCGTCGGCCAATATATCCCAACGTGCATACCAAATCTCCCAGCCATCAGGCATTCCATCTGAATCTGAGTCTGCACTAAGAGGGTCTGCAGCACCAGATATTTCTGAACTCTGTGTGGAAGTAATAGCACCACTTGCCCTTTCACCAAAGTTAGCCTCTGGATTGCCATAATCGCTGATATGTTGGAATAGATCAGTGGTTAGACCTTCTGGTAGAGTAACGCCATCTAAGGTTTGATTTCCATCAAACAAATTATTGCGAACATGGAATTCTAACCAGTTAACAAACGCTTCATTTTGCTGTATGATTCCATCGTGATTAATATCAAAACCATCACCGTCTGGATTTCCCAGTATATCAGAAGAGTTTAGAGGATTAATTCCTATTCGTGAAGGATCCCATGTACAGGCACCCTTAGATTCCCAACCATCTGGTAAACTATCTCCATCGGAATCGGCATTGTTTGGGTCGGCAATAAACCACTGCTCAGCAGATTCTGAAGATTCTCCATGAGTTTCTAATAACAATCCTTCAATTGCTGCACCCCGTACTAAGGACCATTGATATTCACAAATATTTGCCAAACCGTCTCCATCTGCATCCCATTCAGCATCATCAGGACGCATCGGGTCCAAAGTCCAATTATTTCCTCCAGTATATGATGAACCAATCCATCGCCTGTGGTTAATTTCCCAACCATCAGGCATCCCATCACCATCAGAATCCCAATTCATTGGATCTGAGCTAGCGTCTGAACTTGACAAACTAAGATAGGTTGCATTTGCATTTAATCCGGCTGAATCGTTACAGATATACTCATTTTGTACACTGTAGTGGCACCATAAATTACTTTGTTCATAATAGTAGCCGAAATATTCTGCTCCATCTGGTAAGCCATCTCCATCACTATCACCAACTCGAGGATTTGTAGAATTATATCCATTATTAGTTGTTTTGACATAACGGAATTCATCTAGATTGGTCCAAAGACGGTCTAGGAATCCATCTTGAGTAAGGTCTAACCCATCTCCGTCAGTGTCTAAATGGGCATCCCAAGGGTCTGTTGGGTCAAGTCCATGCGCAATTTCCCAACCATCGGGCATACCATCATTATCAGAATCATTTGCACCTGGGTCAATCAATTCTAAATTGGCAAATCTTCCAGGGCTTGCTCCTGCAAAAATTGTGTTATTGCCAGCAATATCCATTACGCTGATTGCAACAATTTCTCCAGGAATTCTTTCTTGATTTTGTAGCCCATAAATTGCTGAGTAATCCCCTGCAAGAGCCCAAACACCCCAGGCACTGCCAATCAGTATTTCATCTCCTGTTGGGTATATTGAATAGACATCATTGGTTTCTTTGATCGCAACTCCATCTATTCCGGGATGTTGATATTCACCACTATGAGTAATAGTGTCGGTTAGAAGGTCGATGCGATGCAATCCCGCTGGAGTTCCAAACCATAGAACCTGGGAATTAGATGAATCTGAACCATCGAGGACGACATCTCTTACTTCTGCTGGATTGCCAATGACTCCCAAAGGTAAACTTCGAAGTTCATCTACTATCACAGATATACCGGTTGTTTCTGGTGTGTAAAAGAATCTCCATGTGGCTGTTGAGTCGTCCCTTGCTGAAGCGGTTTCTGAAACCAATAATCCCCTATCAGTTCCAATATAGAGAGTTAATGCCCCACCGCCAGGAGAACCATGAGCGATTGAAGACACACTTGCATTAGCTTCGAATAATGCACTCTTGATACCATTTCCAAGTTCGTAAATATTAATTATGTTTGCTCCACTATCAAGTTCCACTACATTACCCAACCCAGCATCACCAAGAGCCAATATCTGCTGATTTTGACCCTCGATTTCCAAATGCTGTAAAGAATTAATGTGGCCGATTTCTGCCCAATTCCATGACGCTAGTGGGGATAAGCCACCATCCACTTGCAGAGGTGCTATTACCAAACCAACCGATGTAGCAATCGCCATTGCATATGCTACGGAATCTTGTGTCAATATAATTGAATCATGTAATTCTACTCCTTGCGGCATCCATTGATCAGTACTTGTTTCTGCATCATAATCTAGAACGGTAACACCATATTTTGTAGTGACATACATCTGCTCACCATTAAGGTCCAAATCGACAACGTCATGGTGAATAATACTCATTTCACCTTCAGTTGCAGTGAAGGTTAGAGGGAACTGTGATGAAGTAGATGCTTCAGCTCCGAGATATGCCGTTTTTAATCCAGGTGTGATCATATTGCCATTATCAAAATGAATTAAATATTCTTCAAAATTAGATAATTCTTCTCCGATTTTAAGAGCCGTAAGTGTACGGCTAACATCTGGTGAAATTACTCCATCACGATTAAAATCCCACCCATCAAAATCAGGATCAAGAAGTGCATCGGTTCTGTTTAATGGGTCTAGGCCAAAATGTGCTTCCCATCCATCAGGCATTCCATCACCATAACTTGGGAATAGTCTTCGGATAGAAAATCCATCCCAGTGATAACGGTCTGAATCTTCCAACAATGGGTCTGAACCGAGCCATAAATCTTCATCGACAACATTGGTAGCATTTGTAGTGCATGCTGACAAGAGATTTTGGAATGTAGCATTGTCACCTGATGGCAAATAAGGCCAACTCTTCAAGATAGAGCCCCCTGGCAATGTTGCAGAACACCAAAGCCCATCTAGTTCGGTGGTATAATTTGCAGGTGCTCCGAATCTATATTCCTCCGAAGAAGTAAACATTTCAGATAATGAAAGTACACCATCTCCATCAACGTCAAAACCATCTTCGTCTGGGTCCTCATACAAATCTGATGCATTTAGTGGATCAAATCTAAAACAATCAAAACGAAGGTTGGAGAAATCAAAACCACCTATTCTCGCACACATATATGCTTCATAGCCATCGGGCATTCCATCGCCATCTGTGTCGGAAACGCGAGGGTCTAGGTATTGCCTATTACCCTCTTCATCAATCACACCGGTAAGTCCGCGAGCAAAACCCGCTTCGGTACAATTTGCTGGATATGGCCAACAATATTCTTCCGTAGCATTTAGTCCATCTTTATCGACATCGATTAATGCATCTGCAGCATTATCCCTATCCATGCCTTGAATAATAATATCTCTGCCATCAATAGTAGTCCAATTCATCCAATCTTCAAACAAATTCTCATGCACATCGGGAATTCCATCTTTATCAGTATCCGTCTCTGGTGGCTTAGCACCTTCTGTATCGTCCGGGTGAATACTAGAAACCGGAGAAACTGCTGGAAATTGTGACATAAATAGCAAACTTGCTATGACTGCCAATGTTGTGAGTAATGTTGTTTGACTGCGACGCAATTCATTCACCCTGACAAAGCATACGCTTCGCTAAATTGTCAACCTCAAAACAATACTTATGAGGGTGGTGGTGCACTGTTCGTACTTTACATCAAGGAATTAAGAGTTTTTTTGGCAAATAAATCAAATCGTTAGCCTGTATTCGCCTTATGAATACAGATTATTTATTCAATAAACGCATCATCTTGATGAAGTTCAAGGGGTTTGTTGAAAGCCCGTACGCGTCCGCCTACATTTGGTTGCAATGTCATTATCAATAACCCATTTAGGAACTGGTAGTCGTGGAAACTCCACACTGCTGGAATCTGATGGTGCAAAGATACTCATTGACCAAGGGTTTAGTGGGGCACAGTTAAAGAAAAGACTGGGTATCCTTGGAATCACTCCACAAGAAATAGATTGTATCGTCATTTCACACCACCATGGCGATCATGGTGGAGGGGCACGCGTTGCTCAGAACAAATGGGACATACCGGTTATTGCCAATGCAAGAACGGCACAAGAACTTGGCTTGGACCCTATGAAAACCCAATATTTTGAATCATTAGATATCATAAAAGTTGGTGCTGATTTGTCCATATTAACTGTTCCAGTTCCGCACGCCGGAGCAGACAATGTCGCGTTTGTAATCAGCCACGCTGGAGAGAGAGCCGCCATCATTACCGACCTCGGTTCTTGGACAGATGAATTAGTACAACATGTAAGAGGATGCGAGTACATTTCTGTTGAGGCAAACTATGACACTAATCGGCTGATGAACGGACCATACCCCTACTCTTTGAAGGAAAGAATTAGTGGCAGAGGAGGTCACCTTTCCAATGATCAAACCGGCGAGTTTTTGGCTATGGTTTGCACAGACAAAACCAGGAGTATTACCCTGACACATTTGAGTGGAAAAAATAACCAACCACATCTTGCAGAATCTACTGTACTGTATCATATTGACGAGATTTTTGATGGAGACATTCATGTCTCTTCTCAAGACGGTCCTGAAATAACTCACTTCATTGGCAAAGATGCTTCGGAGAAAACCCAAATGCTTGCTGAATTGAACCGATGAAGATTGAACCAACGTCATATTATCACCCCCTAAGGGGGGTGAAAGGGTCAAGTGCTAAATGTGGTCAGGGGCGTGGGCTGTTTGTGAAGTCGCTACCCGATGCTCGTATTCGCACTTCATCTCGCGATGAAAGAGCGGTCAGCGAAGTTCTTGGAGTCATTATGATGATGGCGATGGTCGTCACGATAATGGGGGGGGTGTGGGTTTTCCTTAACCCATATCTCGTAGATTTCCAAGATAATACAAATTGGAAATCGGCTGTTTCTATTGCAGATAGAATCGATGACAGAATCGACGTTGCCGGTTCCTCTCCAGCAGAGACTGGTATTCGCAACACCTATTCACTGAAATCAACAATTATAATGCCTGTTGAAAATATTGAGCAATGGTCTATATCAGCAGATTTAGTTAGTTCCGATAGGATTACGACGAGTCATATAAATTATACTGCAATGTCAATCTTATCGGCTAATGAAACTGCTCGCAGTGTAACAATTGAAAATGAAGAAACGAGTATTACTTATTCATTTCAAGCATCGCATGAAGCAGTCATTATCAATCACAATCTCAGCCGGCAACATTGGCTACTAGTAACTGTATATGATGAAGATAATACTCCAATCCATAGACAATTTGAGATCTATCTATCTGGATTAACAGTCATAACATCATTCGGTGAAGGTGAACACCAGATAGCGTTAATGAATAATGCAAGGACAACAAGATTCCCCAATGAAGCATGGCAAGTGACACGTTTACCAAATATGGAAATCGATTCATTGGCCAATGGAGAATATAGATTCTCAATCCTACTAACCGATATTACATTGAATGGAAGTCTTGGATCATCCAATACTATGGCGATTAACTTTGATTCATTGGGCGCCCTGACTTTGTTCACGGGTGATGCGTACAATGTGCGATTCGTTGTTAACAATCATCTGCACGACGTCATTACTCCACAATACCATGATAGCTGGTTAACTGATTATAAAATAAATCGCGCTAGTGGAACTCTTGACACCTATACTGGTTATGCCCCTTACCAAAGGGCAAGTGGTTCAGATGGTATTACAATTGAAACACAAGATGCAAAAATTAACTTTGAAGTAGACTTACAAAGAATTGAGGTGAGTCGGTGAAGTACGACTTGGTTAGAGACGAAGAGGCTGTTAGTGCTGCCGTGGCTACCGTCTTATTATTCGGCGGAGTATTGTCCATCATTGGGATGATGATGATCTCAATGATTCCAGTCATAGAAGAATTACAGGGTTCTGTTGAAAGACATGACATGTCATCTCAAATGACATTGTTGGCTAAACAGACTGCTGAATTAAGCGAAACGGGAATGCCAGGAGATTCAACAGAAGTTAAATTAATTCCCCTTGATGGAGACATTGTATGGGATAAAATGCGCGGAGGAATGTGGTATTCTGCTACTTGGTATAAGGAAAACACATTACGAATGAGAGGAGCATTAGATTTTGATGACACCATTGATATCCGTCATTCGGAAAGCGAAGTAAAATCAATTTGTATTGATGACCTTAGACTTGGACCATTGAATCCTTACATTTATTCGATACCAAGTTGGGTGGATGAAGCACTCTTTTCTGCCGCACCAGGTCTAGCGATCCCATTGGGTCCAATCGATATTGAGATTTACCAAAATGGCATCAAGCAAGAACTCTCATTAGCACTTGATGAATCTCATTCCTTAGATCTACGAGATAGTGGAGAAATGACCTTGAAATCCTCACATCAATTATCACTTATATTCTCCAAAGGAGATGGTGGGGCAACTATTGTATCTGCAAATGATGCATCACCCGTAGACAAAACAGGGCGCTCTTGGTCAATTCCATTACCAGCAGGGCAATCGCAAATTCATGTTATTAGTGATATTGCAAACCAAGTTAGGATTTCTGGCAATATTGAAACTACTACAAGTTACGCTCTACCGAGCGGTTCATCTCGTGTAGCAGTTGCTTCAACCCACACTATAGATTTACAAACACCCGAGGTGATTCATGTCTCAACAAGTACCAATTCCCGTTTACTATTACGCACCAATGTAGATGGGGGAATCGGAGCAACTTCATGGCCATCTAATAATGGTGCATTGCTAGGACATGAGTTCAACACTCCGGGGCTATCAGGTGAATTAGCGATTACCAACCCCTCTACAGATTCAGTCACTATTACTTGGAAAGGTGGTGGCACTTCAGTAGCAGGACAATCAACATCTTTTGTTTCATGGCCACCAGCATCAATAGATGGTTCTCCAATAATCGATGCTAGTTCTGATATTTTTGTCTCATGGTATGCCTCCAATATTTCATCAATGCAGCAAAATGTCAGTTCCATCACATTACTTCCGGCGTATGACACCGGTGCAAGTTCAGGAAACTCTTACCTATATCATCAAGCAGAAAGTAGTATTCAACATACATTATCAGTATCACTACAAGGAACTCAAACCAATTACAACGCAACTATGACTGCCAATCAATCAGCACTACTTACCCTCGAATCTCCAGTAGCCACGATAATAACAACTGAAGGGACGAGTAAAATCATTGCAGATGAAAATCCAATTAGAGTCCATCATTTATCAGGAGATGATGGACTAATACAAGCAATGCATGATGGTGAACAGCGATGTGTAGCAGTTCATATTCAAGCTAGTGGATGGATTACAACCTCATTACCATGGAAATCATTCTCTGGACGTTCGGAAGTTGATCTAGTCGCTGGTTGGAAGAATGGTTTACATCCTGCTAGTATGGCAATATCAGTATTAGGGGTTGAAGGAGCTAATTCATATTCGACTATAGGTACTGCATGGGCATTCCATCTCTCAAGATTGACATATCAATTCTCCTCTTCTATTACCGGAATGGAAGTTGCATATAGTGGTGGAGCAGTTGTCACCAATCACCCAGAATTCAATGCATTCATAGTATCATCACCTTCTGATAGAGGAGGACCTGGTCCACGTTTTGCTGCTACCATTCCGTCATTGCACCCAGCGGCAAATAGCATTAGTGGCGGTGGTACAATGACTCTTGACATTGAACTGGAGCACCGTCAATCATTAGCATCAACTACTGCTTATGAAGTACGGAGGGGTTGGTCTTCACCCTATGGTGAAGCAATCGCAATAGAATCAGCAGATGGCCTCGAATCGAGTGAGGATTGGACTATTTACCCAGGAAGAATTGATCTATTAACAGATTATGTTGGCTGGGTACCAGACCCTAGTTACGGTACTTCGGAATCAATTTGGCATACAAATGGTGATGCAATTCAATTCACATTACAAATGTCATCTCTTACTGTTGAGATTAGGGAGGAAATCTAATGAAAGAACTCCAACTTAGACGAGATATACATGCTGCAGCCACTGAATTGGGCTATGTCTTTACTTTCCTACTGGGAGTCTTGTTGCTGACAATGTTTTCAGTATGGGCTTGGGATATTGAGACTGCAACACGTACCAGATGGAATGAAAATGCAATTGAAGCAAATATGGATGATATTGCTGCTGCAATTGAAAGAGCTGATGAAGCGAGTAGAATTGAAGGTGCATCATATGCTGAATCGGTTGAATGGAGACATTCTGAAGCGGATGAATCAAGATTCAAGTTAGTTCTAAATGATATTCAAATTACATTGGTTGATGAAGGTGGTACATTGGATACAAGTGTATTAATTTCTGGAACGGGTAGTGGCTCTCACGAAGGTGAGATTTATCTCGGTGGGGCAGACAAAGTTTGGATAGTCCACGATAATGGAATTACTTCTATTCAACTGGATAGGCCTCAATAATAACTAGAATCACCTTGACATTACTGCTCGGTGAACTTGTGCTTGAACTTCTCGCATTCTCGACTTCGCACCTAATTCCCTAAATACGGATAAAGCCCTTTGAAGATATTCCATTCTTCTTTGCTTATCTGGTGCTACACCGCCAAGGCGGGACAGAAGTTCACCAATTTGCATTCGCAAGTCATTTGCTTCTGCCAAAACAAGAGCTTCACGGTAATGCTCCATTGCTTCTTCAGTTCTACCTGCATCTTGCAATACTTCTCCGAGTAATGTGGTAATTTCTACTAATGAAATCAAATCACCTGCATCTCCCATTGTATCCAAAGCGGATGAATAATGGTGTAATGCGACATCTGAATCACCAACCTTTGCATAGTAGCGACCAAGAACTGCTTGGGCTCTTGCATGTAATTGAATGTCCGAACTATCAACGGTCTTTTCGAATGCAGTAAGGGCGTGATCTCTAGCCCTATCAATTTCACCCAATTCTAAAAATGCTCTTGCTAAAATCAATTGACTACCAATCAATTCTTTAGAATCTGATTGCGAAAGAATCTTTTCAACTTCCGCATATGCCTCTAATGCCTTGCCCTTATCATTGCGCCTTCTTAACAAATACCCCATGTTATTATACGAGCGAGCTGCGCCTTTGGCATCATCTAATTCGATAAACTTCGTGAGAGCATCACGATGCATGGAAAGCGCATCATCTGAATTTCCTTGCTTCAGTGCAATATCTGCTAATGCGGATAAAACTTCAGCCTCAATGACCGTTGATCTATCCGATTTGGCAAATATCATTGTCTGTTGGAGAATCTCTTTGGCTTCCAAAAACCGCCCAAGCAGAACCAAAACTTCTCCTCTCAATTGGTACAATTTTGTCTTGATTGCACTTGTCAAATTATCATCTGGAATTGATTCAATTAAGCCAAGAAGTTCCATATGCCCTGTGTTAACGATTTCTCTTCCCTTATCCACAACTAAGTCTGCTGCCTCTTCTCCACAATCGCATTTTGTTAGATGAAAAATTAATTCAATTGATGAATCGGGTGTTGATTTTTGTGAACGGTACCAATCACAGCATTTGTTATGAACTTCTTTTCTAGTAGATTCATCTAATGAGCGAAGTAAAAACTCACGGATTAAATCGTGTAAGTCATATGTTTCAGTATCAACATCACGAGCCAATCCTTGTTCAACCAATGAATCTAATTCATCTGTATCCAATCCTTGCGCCGCCAAGGCCTCTAATTTAACAGGCTCTCTAAAAATTGCAAGACAAGTGAGTACTTGCTTTTGCTTTGAACTCAATTTGGAAAAAATCTCTACTGAAACATAGTTTTCCAATGTTTCGTGGAATGCTCCAGCACTTGCACCACGGTTAATCAATTCAAGAACCAAAGGATGGCCTCGAGATAATCCGTGAATATGCAACCATTGTTCATTTTCAAGTGATTCAAAACTTGTTAATAGATTTCTTCCTGCTTCACTATCTAAACCATCAAGTGGCAATACCAAACTCGCAATTCGTCCTTCAGCGTCTTTGGCTGGAACTACAGGCTTGAATGAACGTGAAAATATCACTAAACCGATTTCTTCTTCACTACCCAAAAGAGCGAGTGACATCGCTTGGAAAGTCTTGTGAAGAGTTGAGTCGGCGATTTTATGGAAGTCATCAATTACTATCAGCGCTGCAGTTCCCTCAAGTGCGTCAACTAACAAACGAGCGGCTTCTGAAGGATTTGGAACTGGAGTTGCTGCAAGATAATCAGCGAAGTTAGGGTTACCTATATTTGCCAACCAATCTGCAACTGATTCAAAGAATGAGCGTGAGCCTTCCCAATCTTGACAACGATGATACAAAAGATTCCTACGATGCATGAACCTTTCAATCAATTTACTGGCAATAGTAGTCTTTCCAATACCCGCAATACCTGGAATAAGCAAAGTTGTTGCCCTTGCATCTAGTAAACTGACCATGTTGTCAAGTTCTTTTTCCCTGCCGTAAAAGTGTCTCAATCTAGGCAAGTCGCCAAGAGCAGTTACCAATTGTTTCTCAACGTGCTTTGAAAGATCCCTCTCAACTAATTCCTTTGAAAGTAATCTTGTGTCTAATACACCATTGTCATCTAAGTATCGGATGAGGTCAACTGGCCTCATCGAAAATGGTAACTCTTGGTTAGCATTTCCAAGAGTTGTAGAAACAATATTTCCATCCACTAAAATAGCTCTAAAGGAAAATCCTCTCAACCGTTTCCATGTATCATCGGCTAAATGCATACCCGATTCGGTGAGAAAGTATGCTTTACGTTTCCGTGAAACACCCTTGACGTGTGCCTGCCTCTCCACTAAAAGACCTTGATCTTTGAGCCCTGCAATAGCACGTGGAACATTCGAACGAGCAATTGAAACCGCATTTGCAATTCCCATTTGAGAAAGGGAGAAAGGAACTTCCACACTACCTTTGTAATCCGAATAATCAAGCAAGTGCAAGAGGATTCGTTCTTGCACGCCGGGTTTCTGATTACTAGTCATATTAACCCCTACTGTGCAAACCCTTTCAATAGTGTTGGTTCAATATGTCATTCAAACTTCAACTCAAGGTTGATAATTTGGGTCTGCGACCCATTGGTTAGATTCAGTATCCCACAACCATCCTGGATGCTGAGATGCTTCCGCCGTTGCAACTTGTTGAACCGCTACTGATGGAGCTGGAATCTCTGGAGTTAGTTTCGCCTTACCCCAAGCATATGGGTCTTCTTTGGTTTCACTAACTTGTTCGACCGCTGATTCCTCTTCATCAAAATCTTCAAATTCAATGAAGAAAAATGCTCCTGCTGCTAGTATTGCGATCAAAGCAATAACTCCGAAAACTATCAACATCATTCCACTTGTTTCACCTTCTGCGTTAGCGACCTTCAAAGACCATGATTGGTCTTTAGAAGTTGAAGCATCCTGGAAGACTTGCCCATCCATTTCAAAGATTATATTTCTTGAGCCCTCTGTGTTTAATTGATTCAGTGAAATATGCATTTCCCAAGTACCATCAGAAAGAACTCTTGTTGAGTTAACTCTCAATCCACCTTGTTGGATAAGTGCTTCAACTGTGCTACCAGGTAATCCTTGGCCTCTGAATACTGCTGGGTGGTCGAAGGAAAGGTCTCCTGAATCGACTCTTTCTACTGAGAATGAAACTGATTTCACTACGAAATTGATTTTGTGAGAGTATACCACTGAGTCATGTATGTCTCTTGCTTCAAACATTACTCCAATCAATGACCATTCAGTAACAGAACTACCGGATTGAACATATGGTGGATTATATGTTGCAACTCCTTGTGCATCTAAATTGATATAATACATGTAATCATCATCATCTAAATTAGACAAGTCATCATAAATATCAAACACCAATGCATCAGCAGTGCTTCCAATACCGTCTGGGTCACTAAAGAATTGTGTCAAATCAATAACTGCACCAGATCCACATCTATCGATGGAGGATGATTCTGCATCACAGAAGATAGTCACTGTAGTCGCCCATCCAGTATCATTGAATATTGGTGCTAGGTTATTGAGGTCAGTAGGATTGTCAATGACAATACGGTTTCTAACTTCCTGTGAATAATCTTCACCGTCATATGCACGAACGACTACGTCATATTGTTGATCGTGAATCAAATCAGAAGTATCCCATGTAGTAGACCATGCGCCATTCGGTGCAAAGGTGGTAACAGGGTTTGGTCCATTATTTAATTCAAAACCGCTAGCCAAGTCAAAAATTCTTATTTCAACTCTTGTAACTTGACCATCATTATCTCTTGCGACACCTTGAATCAAGGTATTCTCAGATGCCCTGATACTATCCATGTTTAGTGGTTCACTCAGTTGGACAATCGGTTCCTGATTATCGTTGTTGATTTGTAGAGTCCTCGTTTCGGATGAACATATATCTACTACGTCAATACAGAAATCACTATCACTTGCCCAAATTTCAAATGTATATTGTCCTGATGGTAATTCATCAAAATGCCATTCATAGGACCATGTAGTGGAACCTGTAACGTCAAAGTGAGAACGGTATGGGTCTCCTGCTGAATTAAGCGGTCCTGTTATGTCAAACCAAATACCTTGGATATCACTACCCCATGTCCCAGAGTATGGGTCAGAAGCAGTTCCAGAGAAAATTACTCTTCCAGAATCATGACTTGAACCATCATTCGGAGTATCAACCAATATAATTGGAGCGACAAGATTCAACTTATACTTTCTAACTTCAACAGGCGAATAATCAAGTCCATCATATGAACGTACACGGAAAGTAACATCGCCTTCACCTTCTGGGTGAGCTGATAAATCCCAAGTAAAAGACCAAGTCTTGAAAGGGTGATTGGACAGAGTGATCACGTTACCAGCACCAGATGTATCTACTGCTGTATACCAATCCTCTGAGCCAGGAGGTTGGACTTCGACCTTCTTAACCAATCCGAATTGTGACTCATATGCAATGATATCCTTTGCATAAGGACCAGCGAGTCCATCCCATGCAGACCCAGATAGAACTGCTGTTGTTGCGAATGAGAATCCATCAGCTTGTTCTAAAGTCACACTTGGTTTGATATTATCTAAGTTGATTACATCGTCTATAGGCCCTGAAAGAACATAACTGAATTCCTTTGTACCCTTTCCAAACATGTATGCATTTACACTGTAGAATGGCATTTCACGATTTCCAATTTCGCAATTGGATACACCAGGTGAGTTTGTAGCATTATCATTGGAATCAGTAAATGTGTCTCCATCATTATCATATCCATCAGCACATGAGTTTTCATCAATGAAAACCGGAGGTGTAATACCTGGAATCTGGACATTGGTCTCCCCGACTTGATGATTCCAGTTTCTATCTAGTAGGAAGTTGCTAGGGAGTGAAACCTGAGGAGTGAAACCAAAGGCATCGGTTTCAAGTGTATACAGTGGCAAGCCAGTTGCATCACTGATGACTACTGTGGCACCTGCAACATTGCTGTTCTTGGCCTTGACTTGATACCTAACAAGTTCACCTTCTCTAACTTGTGCGCCCCAAGCAGAATTTTGTGCTTGAGTGTGCACCTTACTAACATCAAAGTTTTGCAAATCAGCAAAAGAAAAGACTGTTGAATTATCAATTACTTCTAGCGCGAGTGGCATGAAACGAGGAGGCAATACCTTGGTTTGTGGTACCTGTAAACACTCATCTAGAACATATGGACATTCTGCACCTAGCCATCTAATGTTAATAGGGTATAATTCTCCTGCACCAGGGTCTGGAATAAACTCGGATTGAACTGTGACTCTTGATTCTGTGATGTTGTAGATTTGAGATGCATTAGTCCATGTATTACCTGAGAAATATCCAATACTACCAAATTTGTTTCCATATCCATCATCATAGTGTGAGATGTTGACTGCAAAAGCACCTGCAGTATCTGCAACATTGCGTTGAACGTTAACAATCGAACCCTTTGCCCGAATAATATCTCCCTGATTTCCAGAGATTGTATTGTCATAAATCGTTGCTGATGACATAAAGATGTGTACTGCTGGACAAGGGAAATCTCCTCCATACATTGCCGCTGAATTACATATACCAGCATTATCTGAAATTATGTTATTTGCTAGATAGATTCGTGCAGCAGTAGGAGTTGGTACTTGCCATCCTTGATCTTTAAAGTGGTATTCACCGACAAGAACTGCCTCTTTGGCAGTACCCTGAATTGTATTGTTTTCAGCAACTACATCCGATGTACCGTAAACCCATATTCCGTTCCATCCACCAATCGGCCCGATAGTGCTGCGATGTATTTCCAATGTAGACGAACTTACTCCAACTCCTGAACCTTCTGCAGCACCCGATATATCAACATCCGTCACATAGACAATCGCATCATCATAGGCAGTAAGTCCTGCACCTTCCCCGGTAGTAATTACCGTGTTATCGATGTATAGTGTATGTTTGATATTACCAGTCTCTTTGTGAGAGTTTGTGTCGATTGCGTTACATTTTGTAGTTACAGTTGAATTTGAGAGGTATCCTGATGAACCCTTCAAAAATAATCCATAAGTGTTATCTTTGATTTCCAAATTATCTAATCCGATGTATGAATCTTCAACGTAAATTACTGAACGTCCTCCATCGTCGGAACCACAATCTGGTTCAACTGTTCCAGTAAATACTGAATTTTCAATCCGGAAGGTCGCAAGAATACCCGCTCCAGCCCCATATGCACGCACTGCAGCGGCATCATACTCTCTTCCATCTATACCTAATGTAAATGTGGAATCTTTTAGTGTTGGGGCGGCAAAGTCAACCGCTAAAACATTGGAAGTGTTGATATCTTGGAAAGAAAGCCCAGTTGCAGTGGTTGATGATCCATCAAAAACTAATGCCCCATATTGAACTGATGAAAGCGATTGAACATATATTGGATATCCATACGCATTTTCAAAGTGAGCATAATTAAGTGAAGTTAGTGCTTGGTTAATAGTGCTCCTAATAATCATTCCAGAACCGCATGCCGCATCGACATTGGTGAGATATGTTGTGCTATTATCATAGCAGCGTCCAACCTTGGAGTAATTAGTTGGAAGACTCCAAACAAAGCGAGCCTTATTGGATGCTGAACCAGATGATGCACCGCAAGAAGTATCACCGACACAGATAGCGCCTGCTACATCGATAAAGTTACCAGGAGGAATATTGATCGTAGTTCCTGCATTGACAATTAGTTTAGAACCTTCAGCAACAAGAATATCACCATTTAGATTCACAGTTCCAGACCAGATTTCTTCCCCAGTAATAGTACCTGAAGTAGTTGCAGCTGATGCTGATGGTAATGTGATTAATCCAGTAAAACTGGAGAGTAATAATAGCATTACCAATGTTAGGCTCTTGTGTGATGATTGTATTGACAAATTGTCACCTCGTAACAGTGCCATTATCCACACGATTATAACACTGCGCCTCAACCACTACAATAATAATATCAAATAGCGGTAAAAATATCACCAAATATCAACTAATAGTATCATAATTTCACTAAAATATCACTTATGACAAGAGATTATCAGTTCTAAATGTGGCGCAGCACTTTATTTCCCACTAAACAACAGCGAATGTTGAATCTGTTAATTGAATCAACACTGCGCCGAAGTGGATATTTCTTGAAGCCACGATTGAGATCTTAATTCCCCATATCCAAGATGATTATCATGCTGTGAAACTAAATCTGTTTGATGGGCCGAATTCATCAATGCCACTTTAACTGAATCAATACAAGAACCGTTGGAATTCTCTGTTGGTTTTAATTCCGGATGTGCCTGTAGAATCAATGCTAAAGCGCCTGAAACAAATACCGTAGAAACCGAAGTGCCGCTACTGGAGTACCAATCGCCATCATTACCGGTGCTAATAATCATGTGGCCAGGAGAAACTATTTCTGGTTTTAAATTGGGATTTTGGCGGGGATTCTCTGTTTCGGTCAATTGAGAACCAATAGATGAATTCGACCAAATCAGACCACCTCTTGTTGTGGCACCGACTGTTATCACTCGTGCAACATTGCCAGGCGCCGAAACCATTCCATCATCATCGCCTCCCCCATCATTACCTGCAGCCGCTACGACAAAGATTCCCGAGTCAACAGCCATCCTTGTTGCTGACACGCTAGCTCCTTCACGTTCAGAATCTGGTTTTTGTTGCCCACCAAGGGATAATGAGATAATGTCAGCGTTAAACTCTTGATGGCACCATCTTATTGCATCAGCAACTACTGCCTCATCTCCTGAATTCACGCCATCGCCATTGTCGCTGAGCGCTGCAACAACTGCCAGTGTGACATTGGGAGAAATTCCAATTTGATGACTTTGACTAATCAATAATCCTGCCATCATCGTGCCATGACCTATAGTGCCATAATCTACTGGCTCTGTAGAATCTCCAACCATATCCTTGAATATTATCTCAACACCATCAAATGCTGAATGTGTTGGAGAAAACCCTGTATCGACCATACAAATTCTAACACCTTGTCCGTCAAGCCCTTGCTCTTGTAATTGACGTATTTCCGTAACCTCAAAAGCCCACTCTGATTTAGGCGGCGATAATTCAATGAATAGTAAACCAGATTGCCAAACCAGTAGGAGTATTACTGACAATATTGCAAATATCGTAACATTGCTAGCAATGAGCCGCTTTCTTCGTATCCTTACAATCGGCTCTGCATAATGCGGTGCCCACCCAGTAACCTCTGCCCTCCATTCATCATGATAGCCTGAAGTCGAAGGATCGATTGCAGATAGTATTCGCCTGTCAGTGGGTTCTGGGAGGAAGTCAATTCTGTCTATCCCATCCATACCGACCACTCCTCATTCACAGTGAACGCAATTTAGCGTTTCAATGCTTGTTTCGTTCGCTCGATATGATTTAATCAATTACCCTTGCTTGCGCTAGGATAACGCACAACCGATTGATTACTATGCTGCATCAGAACTTGCCAGATTTCTTATTACGTCCCATTTTAACGGCACCGTATATTATCAAGACAACCAATGCAAGAATACCTATTTGCATAAGGATTGATTCATCTCCGAGATCTTCATTAATTTGGTATTCCATTGAGAAATCAAAGTCCTCGACTTCAATATCAACATCATCAGCATCATCACCAATTACATCAACTCTCACATCATAACGATGGATTCCTGACCTAGTTGCATTCAAAGCAAATACTGCATCAACTGTTTGACCCGCTGGAATAATTATACCAATTTGTAATTCAATACCAGTATCTTGTGGAGTTAGATACACAATTACCCCTGTAGCATCTAAGGTTCCAAAGTTTTCAACTGGAACTACAAGGTTACCAGGTTGGTCAGCAAGTTGGTCAGATTTCACGATAATCTCGCCTTGGTCGACTCTCAACTTGATACGAGCAGAGGAAATAATGACATCAAAGGAATCAGATGTTATTCCATCTTCACTAGTGGCAGTAACTGTTACAGTAAAACTACCTTCAGTGAAATTAGCCGGTGCGAATGCCGTAAACATTTGAACTCTGCTAGTATCCTTAGAAATAGTAATAATAGAATTCGTAGGAGTAATTTCCCAACCAGCAGGAATATTATCTGCAAGTTCTATTGTGAATGTGTCATCACCATTTCCAACATTGGTCAAAGTAAACTCAAAGTTTCTACTACCGCTTGGTGCGATTCCTAACTCTTCTGTAGAATCAGTAATGTTGAACCCATAGGTTTGTGGAACTTGGACATTGATTGATACAGCACTTCCATCACCAGTTTCAGTATTTAAATTAACATTGATTGTATGTCCATTCTCCAAATGCCAAACTGTTGCAATAT
>DAJY01000056.1:4975-20064 GCA_002499015.1 Euryarchaeota archaeon UBA242 | reverse complement strand
ATTCATCAGCCATCAATTTATTGTCATCGTCATCAATAGAGGTTGCATTTGTAATGCTTCCACTGACCACTTGAATACTAGATCCTGAATTGATTCTTCTGTTGAACTCAAGTGTCAGTGATTGACTGTCTGCATCAATATTACTGTTTACACCAGCGTTGTACTTCATTTCAAGTTCGTCCTCGTGTTGGATGGTAACGAAAGATGAATCAATATCAAAGTCACCCGAAGGTAGCAGAATACGTAGTGTTCCATCTGCTGCAATAGGCATTTCCCAAACTAATCCACTTCCAATACTCACTTCAACCACTACCGGTTCTGTGATCATAGAGTAACCTGCGTCATCTGAACCTGCATGATGCGGTTCAAAGCCTATATCTGCCCATGTAGTTGTTAATACAGCCCAGCCACCTAGAGACATCTCTAAGTCCAAAGTCCCACCATCAGCAACACTTGCTTCTAGTAGTCCAACTGCAATTCCACCGCCGTTTTCACCAGGGTTTGCTTCAGCAACTACAACTATCCATTTACCTGGTGTAATTACTGCATTCCAAGTTAGTATATCATCGACCATAGTTCCAGTGAGTGAGATGGTGTCTCGCTCAAGATCTAGAGCTGGATATAGAGTAATTGTTGCATTCGTTAATCTGTTTAAACCTTGTATATCGGTTACATTTCCACTAACCGATACATTTCCTGCATTCATTTCAATATCATGCGAAGCCATAGTATCGTAAACAGGGAATCCACCTGTTTCATCGATATCGTATATTTCACTTGCGAATCCTTCCTTGTCAATTGACACCGAATAAATATCTCTTAGTGGAACAAATAGACTCCAGACACCTTCACTATCGGTGATGATGGTTTCATTGATGACCGTATTATTGGATCCCATGATTGTAACATTGACATCAGGAACTCCCTCAAACAAACTGGCAGCATCGTCTTCATTCAAATCCCAGAAGATCTTTCCGCCAATTTCCACAACTAAATCTGCATAAACTGTTCCGATTTCCATTGTACCATTAGAATCTGTAATATTGTACACATCGCTTGATGTATCAAGAGTCCACTGCTTCTGTGGCATAGTACTGTTCAAGAATAAACTCCATTGCCCTGGATATGCATCAAAGGTCACATTACCATCTGCATCAGTCTTCTCCAATGTGATATTGCCCAATCCCTCATGACTTACTAGAGTTACACGAGTATCTGCTAAATTAACTTCGGTTATCGCTTCACTCAAAGTGAATGAAACTTCAATGGAAGTACTAGTCTGTAATACTAGTTCAGTACGTGACGACTGCGCATTAACGCTCAATACACTGCGTAATTGCTCAGTACCATTGTCATCATCAAGGAATGGTGCGACTACAACAATCCAGTCTCCTTCTTCAACATAATCAGTAAATGAACCATTCTCATCAGATTCAATATTTATCCAATCAGAACCATCAGAATCCCATAACTGGAATATTGTTGACATACCACTTCCGTTTGAATCTGTTAAAGTTCCAGAAACTAGGAATTTGTTAGTCAAAGCAACAGTATAGTTCTCCATTTCTTCGAGTCCCACATAAACATTAAACGGTGAGTTGGAAGAAGATAATGAATAATCTGTAGCATTCTCATCACTAGCAAGGGTAATATTGAACATCAAACTGTAAGCACCAGGCTGCAATTCTATTTCTACGATACCAGGTGCAGTATAATTTGCAGATGTGATATTGATGTCATCTATGAATTCATAACTAGATGATAATGTGAAATCTGGTGAAACCAATGTTCCATTCACCATTTCACCATCGCCTCCTGCATCCATAAAGACATGGAATCTCACTATTTGTGAATCAGGATTAACAATTAACTGAAGCATTGATAAGTCCCCATTTGCAATCACATTAAATCCTTCAATATTGACACTGTTCAACTTGCCTTCTGGCAAGGATACATTTGTCAATCCTGCCTGAATATATAGACCAAATTTACCATATGCATCTAATTCAGTAGTCCATTCGACACCACTAGAATCTGTAGCAGTAACCGTCACTTGCTCAAATCCAGGATTAGATGAATCCCAAAGAGTTGTGTTATCGTATAAGAATACTTGACCATGAACGTATCCGGTTGGAGCCAAATACAAGATTCCAAGTTCTACCATATCAGGTTCTGCATTTACAATTTGACCGGCACTCATTGCTGAGAACAGTGACATTGCAGTCATTTGGAACACACTTCCTGCTGGCAAACGAACACTGTAACTTCCATTTGTATCAGTAGAAGTAGTGAAGAGAAGATCTCCTGATGTGAAATTAACTGTTAGACCTGAAGCAGGCTGTGAATTAGCTTCCCACTGCTCTTCATCTTGGTACCAAACATCGTAATCCATTGTACCGTTAACTGCTCTAATGGTTCCATTTGCCCAAGTAGCTATTGCATATGACAACTCAAATGCATCATCATCAAGAGTGACTTCATATGAATTGAATAGTACATAATCATCATCAGATTCATCTGAAATTGTGAATGGACCTTGTGCAAGTTCCACTGTTATAGTACCATTTTCATCAGAGGTTGCTTCAACAGTCATCAAATCATCTAAGTCATTAGAGAATCTTAGAGTCCTATTTGCAACATCTGTTAGTGCTTCACCATTGATGTCTGTTGGAGATACAAGAGTTATTGACAAATCAGTCATTGTAGGTACTGCGAAAGCCAAACTAAAGTTTTCAGAATCACCACGAACCAATAGAGTCTCGTTTAACTCATACCATCCATCAGAATCAAGGTCGATACGATAGAAATATTCTCCGCTTGTAATAGGGCCATATGAGAAGTTACCATTCTCATCGGTAGTGATCTCAACAGCCTTTTCAATCCCAAGTATTGTGTCGATTAACTCGAATGTAAGATTAGCAATCACCTCATCGTCCATACCCTTCATTGTGTCAAAGAAGATTGAACCAGGTAAATCTAATTGCAAATCATACGATGGATTGATACCAACTTCAACTGGGTCTGGAAGTAATACTTCCTTGCCGTTATCTAAGACTGCAATCATGTTGTACATACCTGGAACCAAACCGGTTTGATAGAATGAACCTGCTTGAACCATTGGTCCTGAGAAGTAACCGGAACCAACGAACAATCCTGTTCCGTTAATTGTACCAATACCAGCAAAGGAACCTGTTCCTTCAAAGGTAGCACCTTCAAGGGTCTTGATAAGAGTCGAGGTTCCTTGAGAGGTCAAACTACCCGTTGCGTTAACTTCACCCGATAGTAAGTAAACTGTTAATTGTCCTGTATCATCAGATACACAAACGGTTTCATTTACAGGCATCACTGAATCAGTGTTATTATCAGTAGTACAAGGAACAACAGAAGATGAATTCTCAAGCCATGAAGATTCGAGCAATCCATTTCCGTTCCATGTACCGTTACCGAAGTATGTTCTAGAATCTGCGATAGTTCTCGTAAATGTTCCAGTGAAATCTTCCGCGTAAGCAACTCCTGTGCTATCAAAGGTACCTTCATCAGAAAATGTAACTTCTCCAGTTCCCTGTAAAATTCTAGTTTCTTCGGTGGTGAAAGAACCGCTAGTTGTTGTAATCGAATAGTTATCGGTCATTGACCAAATATTACGCAAGATAAACTTCGCATCTTCAATCGCTTCACCTTCGAACGATTCATGACCGCTCCAAGTGATTAAACCAGATACACCACTGCTCTTTACTTCAATGTCAAGTGCAACTTCAATCGGTACAATTCGATCTGCTTGATTTCCTGTAACATTCAATTCATTCTCTCCGAGCCAACTCATGTTTGCGACTTGTCCTAGGATTGAGGTAATATCATAGACGGATCTATCTTCATTATTATCATTGAATAAATCTTGAAGGTTATTGGCTGCATCGCCTGAGCGAATATTTGCATCTGCCATTGTAGGGTCGAATTCACCAGCAAAAGCGCTTACACGTATTCTTCCTGCTGGAACTGTATAGGACCAATCACCATTCTCATCAGCATCAGTAAATCCAATTGGAATCCAATATGTGTCTTCGTCCAAGTCAGATGTACCCTCGCCGGAGAATGCATCTCTTTCTATTAAGATTCTAACATTAGGTAGGCCTTGACCGTCATCGGTCATTTTTACTTGCCCTGAAACTTCTGCTCCAGAATAGTACTTTAGAATCTTGACGTAGGTATTTGCCTGACCTGCAACATCTGCTGGGTCTTCACTATACCAATTTGAGATTACGAAATGGTTCAGCATTGCACCAGGCAAAGGCACTGACTGTGCGAAATAACTTCCAGGGCTACCTTGCAAATCAAAGTGCTGTGCAGGTTGAGGATTGCTATCAGCAGTATCCATCCCGAGAGTACTTGCACCATATCCAACATAGGAACGCGCTAGCATCGTATCAAAGAAGGCTGCTGAGTGGTCAACTCTCACATCACTAATCGATAAGAGGTCTACGTCTGCACCTGCTTGCTGATTTAGCATATCTTGGTACATTGCTTCATCAACTTCAGCTACTGTCATCTCTTGTGCAAAGCCACCACGGGTGGTTTCATAGACTGTACTCATGAATGTTCCAACATCTTGTCCAGATAATGTAGATGGAGCACCAAAGATACCCATGGGTTGCCCCCTATTGTAATTCTGATCTGCAGTATATCGTCCTGCTCTTGGGTATAGTCTGTTGTCAACTGCTAAATATCTAATTTCGTGGTCACGTGATACTGTTTCACCTGGGGCTGCATCGTAATCTTGAACATCATAGTAGCCTTCCATTCCGATAATATCATCGTATAGGTTAATTATTTGTGATGAGGTTAATGATTCATTCAATAACTGTACAGTCAATGCTAATCGTGCATTCTTCCTGTGGATGTTGGTTGAAACTGAGTCAAATTCTTCGACTAAATCTGCAGTATACCAATAATCACCAATAATATAGTGAGTTGTTGCCAGTACCGTATCTTGACCAGTTCTAACATTGTTAGAGAAAGTACGATTTGCTTCGAATTCTTGAGACCAATCACCATCAATACAAGTCTCGGATAAAACAGAAGTACAGAGCATTCTTTCACCATCTTCATAGATACGGTATAAAGTCTCAGCACCATTTGATATCGAAGACTGTTTGGCCATTGCAACATCTCTGTTAGTCTTGTAAACCTCAAAGGAGTTTGCTTCGATAAAGTCAATCATCTGGCCATTATTTATATTGGTTTCAATCTTAACAAATTCATCGAATTGAGCAGGTGTTAGGTGATTCTCTATAATACCAGAGAATGTAGTAGTCATTTGATATTCATCAGTCCGATCTTCGTTATATGCAATATCACCTTCGGCTAGTTGCCAAATAAACATTGAAACCAAATCTTCCTGGCTTCTAGCAAGTAACATGTTTCCAGTTGCAGGAATTCCTGATTGGAAGTTATCCGAAACAGATGGATGCTTACCGTTGTTTAATGCCTGGAAACCATAATCCCACCAAGAAACGAAAGCAGGTCTTTCAGAGAAACTCTCATCGGTATCTTGATTTGCCAGCCAATCGTAAGCACGATTCCATCCTTGGTCATTGAAACCAGAACCGAAAGAGCCGAGATACCAATTCCCATCATATGGGCTGCTATCTAGCAATGAAAAACCGAAATCATCCCATCTTAGGATATCTGGCACCAAATTGTAAATATTTTCATCCATTTCACTTTCGCCCATAGAGCGAGGCATTGCTGCATCTATACCATATGTAGCATGTTGACCTAGCAGCATAACCATTACTAGCAAGATTGCAGAGAATGAAGGAGTTTTCCAAACGGCTTTCCTCAATCCCGTGATTCTGTCAGCAGGAGTACGAATTCCGAACTTTCTCCAGGAACGATTCAATCCTTCCCAATTAGACCACTTCCAAAGTGATGCCATTCCTGATGCACCGAGGATAGCAATTGCTGGTGTTGCGTTGAACATGAAACGTGCTGCATTCCAAGACATGAAACAAGCAGCGAAAATCCAGATACTGAAAACAACTGATGTTTGTTTACGAGTTCTTAGTCCGTCCCATGCTAATAAAACACCCATTGCCAGTGAGATGACAAACAAAATAGGTCCGAATGAGGCAAATAATTGTCCTCGCTGTGGGGCATTCGCTTCAGCAACAGTATCGAAAATCTTGGTCTTGGCGAAGTAACCAGAACCAGTTAATAGAACATCCCAAGCATTTGAGATTTCGAAGAACTTCAATACGAATAAGATACCAAAGAAAACAATTCCTCCAATCAATAGCGTTCCAAGTACGAGTAACCAAGGCTTGTCTCTAAATCCGATTGTTACATATGAAATTGCTATTGTAAATCCTAGAATGAACAAGAATGGTTGCAGACCTGTTCCATCGAATACTAAATCTAATTGTGGATGTCCATAGAATGGTAATGCCATCATCAAATTAACAACTAGCATTGTAAGGAACAATACGTTTAGTGCTGTAGAATCTCTGCGACGGAACATATTCAGTGCAACTTGAACTGCATATGCGATGAAAAGAATAGAAGGTCCTACAACGAAACCCTTCCAACCCAGTGATACAACACCGAATGCCACTCCCGCTAATACTGCATTTGCAAACGCAGCTTTACGTTGAGTCATAACATCGTTGACTGAACTAATCAAACCACTGAGACTGGAAGAAGTTGTTTTTGAAAGACGCTCACTTCCGGCATACTTGACTGCTCTAAGCCAATACATGAATCCGATTGTAATGAATAGCAATACAAACGCATCGTGATCTGCGAGAGCCCATGTTGTGTGAGAGATATGGGCTGGCATAAATGCGATAAGCCATGCAGCGAGAACTCCGGCAACCTTGCCAGAGTGATCTCTTGCGATTGCAGCTACTGGAAGAATTGTTAGTGCACCATAAACTGCAGGCAGACCTAGCATACTCCACCAAACTGCATCAGAAGCATTTTCGCCCAAGAATGGAGTAAGAATCATTGCACCTACTGCCAAAGACCATGTGAATAACGGCGGACGTGGGTTTATTCCACCTACGGGGTAAAATCTGTCAGCATCAAATACTAGATGAGCATTATTTGCAAGAATATAATCTACAACTCTCTTCATGTACCAAGGGTCAGAACCACCAGTCATGTCCCAAGTTTCAGTTCCAGCGGAATTCATTGCAGGGATTATGTACCATTGCACACGGATTATTAATCCGAAGAAAAACGCCATACCTATCATCAAGGATGCCCAATGAGCATTCCAAAATCGGCGAGCACCAGAGTATTCATGGTCTTCTAAGTTAGCCCATCCACCATACTTTTCGTGGGTTGAAATCTTGTAAATTGCAAAACAGATGAAGAAAGTAATACCAAACCACGTGATTGCACCCCAAGAACCTTCAAGTTGTGAGTTGGACCAAAGTCCTGCCTCATTCCAACTCGAAACTTGGAATAGAGCCCACATTGAACCCAATAGCATTGCACGCGTATTCCAGCGTTCACTTACCATTCCTGCAACTATTAGTGCAACTAATCCTGTCATGAATGAAGCCCAATAACCAATATATCCGCTGTAACCAGCTTCATCAGTAACTCCAAGTTTGTCAGCAAGAGATACATCATTGAAGTGCCAAAGTGATGCGATATGAGCTAATGCCCATACAGCAAGAGCAATTTGTAGTGGCAAATTACCTTTATTATATCCCCGATGATTAGATCCAACAAATGAGAACCATCCATCGTCTCCTGCTGTGGTCAATTTCCCACGAGCAAAGGTCGCAACTAAAGTTCCAATGATAATGGCGATGGTAAGGTAAGAAAAGAAAACATAGGCAATTGCAGATCTTTCCATGTTTTGGACTAATGTCGCTCCGCCGCCTTCCTTCACATATGTGTAGACATGGTCAGGTGAAAAAGAACTAGTTGCTGCTTCGACCATAATTAGGGCGAAATGATATCCAATCGCCGTAAATGTCAAAATTGTTAATATTTCAGATCTTCCTTTAGATTCTAACATCTGTCCGAAAAAGACTACCAGGAAGAAAATGCCAGCATTTACAGCACCAAATGATGTGTATGAATTTATAATTTCAGCACCAATGATTGCAACAAACAGCGAAGCGAGGGATAGGTTCATGTTTGTCAGCATTTCATTTTCTCGTAGGACACGAGGTAGGGTTGCAACTATGCTGGCAATAATAACTATAGCCATAGGTGCAAGGTTGTTCATATTTAGATCAAAATTAATTCCTGTAATCTTGATGGCAGCGATTGCAAGCAGCATAGCAAGTGGCCCAATTAGCCACGCTAGGAATGGTCCTTGCGAAGTACCTGATTTTTGTTCCATTTAGTTTCCCTCAATAGTTTTTGCTTACAGTCTAAAGACTGAAGCGAGTTCGCCACTTGAGAGCCCCTCTTAACAGTGACGGGATACTCACAACAACGACCTGCTAATCAGTGACCCTTTTAGATACATTTTACGGCTTCTTATTTTTGCAGTGGAAACCATCGCCGAAGGCATCTATATTGCCCCGGCAAATTGCACCGAAATCAATTTACTGCGTTATAATTACAATGCTCTATGCCCAATATCGGTTCTGTAATGTGAGCCTTCAAGTTCAATTTTAGAAATCAATTGGTATGCGAGATTCTTGGAATCTTCCAATGTATCCGCCAAAGCCGTACATGACAGAACCCTTCCGCCAGTCGAGATATAATCACCATTATCATCCAGCCCAACGCCGGCAAAATTAATCCACACATCATTCCCAGGAGTATGAATTATCTCGTTACTTAATCCATTAATCAATCTCCCTTTTACAGCAGATGCTGGATAACCTTCAGCAGCAAGAACGACGGTTAGTGCTTGCTTATCGAAGAATGTGACTTCTTGTTTGGAAAGGCCATCAGTGGCTGCAGAATACAACAATGTGTAAAGATCGGAAGAGATTAGAGGTAATGTTATTTGGCATTCCGGGTCACCAAAACGAACATTAAATTCAACAACATAAGGGTCTCCTGATTGTGTGATCATTAGACCGACAAAAAGAACTCCTCGGTATGGTATTTCTTGGCTAGATAAATATGTGTGCATAGGTTCAATAATTCGCTCAATTACTCTTTGATAGACCGATTCTGTAACGACTGGCGCGGGGCAATAAGCACCCATGCCACCAGTGTTAGGACCAAGGTCACCATCATATGCACGCTTATGATCTTGAGAACATGGCAAAGTAACGAATCCAGTACCGTCCATTACTACGAGCATACTGGCTTCTTCACCCGGTAAAAAATCTTCCAGCAAAACCTTACCATCTGAAGCGATTGATGTGCTGATAAATTTCTTTGCTTCCAATCTATCAGAGGTGACAACCACACCTTTCCCACCTGCCAATACATCTCTTTTGACAACCCATGGGTTTCCCGAAAAGTCGTTTAGTGCTGCATCAATATCTGAATTGCTATCCAGTACATGAAAAGCTGCAGTCGGTACACCTACGCTATCCATTACTTGCTTTGCATGCAACTTTGAACCTTCCAAGTTAGCCAATTTAGCAACCGGTCCAAAACAGGGGATATTTGCGACCGATAATGCATCAGCCAATCCACTACAGAGAGGTGCCTCTGGACCTGCGACCACCAAATCTGCTCGCAAACCTTTTGCTAGTTCGACCAAACCGGTAACGTCGTCTGCTGATATTGAATGATTTGTTGCAATGCCGATAGTTCCCGCATTTCCAGGGGAACAATGAATTTCAGAGACTAATTGAGATACAGACAGTTGTTTACAAATCGAATGTTCTCTACCGCCGCTTCCGACTACAAGAACTACGCTTCCCGCCATATCACGAGGTCAATGACGGCACCACATAAGCAAATCGCGTAGATATACTGCAACTAATGAACAGATATAGGGGGTTTATTCATAGGTCTAATCGCTTTGGCAAAAATATGACCTCAGTATCAACGGCTTCGCAATACACTGAAGAGATTGTTTCCGAATTGGGGCTTGCTTGTGCAGCGCTCATGGTATTGTGGCTCTACTTGCCGGGATTTTTAGCAAATACATATGCAATGTTGTGGGGCAAGTGGCTACCAAAAACAGGTTATGGCCCATGGCCTATTGATGGGGGTAAAAATTGGAAAGATGGCAATCGAATTCTAGGCGATGGTAAAACTTGGAATGGCTTGATCGGTGGATCTCTCACTTCTGGACTTATGTCAATGCTAATTGTGATGCAGATGGGCGAACCTACTGCGATTGGAGAAACTAGCGCCTCTATATTCATTCATCCGTTAACTGGTTACGAGGGTAGTTGGTGGGACACTGGGTCATCTCTCTCAAGTGCATTCATATTGGGTACTTTTCTTGGATTTAGTTGCTTGTTAGGTGACTCTGCAGGTTCGTTCTTAAAGCGTAGAAGAGGCCTAAAGAGAGAAGGAGATATCTCTTCTAAAGCCCCACTACTCGACACATTACCATTTGCAATAATGGTATTTGCATTCGGATTAATATTCTTAGGGCATGCTTTAATTTCTTCGTACCATTTGTTCATTCCAATGCTACTGATAGTCGTAATAACACCAATATTACACAGAACTTTTAATGTAATTGGTTACAAAATCGGCTGGAAAGATGTCCCATATTGAGCATTACATTCCGGCAAAGCATTGATGTGCAGGCGTCAAGTCAATCATCACATGCGCCAAGCACTATTTGCCACTATCATTTTGTTAATGGCAACCTTTTCAGCAATACCTTTGACCTCGGCTACCGCTCCTAGTGGCGACTCAGAAGAAACAATTTCTTCGGCAACTATTTGGGATGAAGATGGTATATTAAACGGAACTTTATTGATTGAATCGGGTTCATCACTGACAATAAATTCCAATGTTTCTGTAATTAGTGGTTCTAGTATTATGGTTGAGGATGGTGCGTCATTAACTTTGAATGGTAATCTAGTTGGCGCAGAATTGGATTCATTAATTAGACTTCAATATGATTCAAGATTACTCTTTAATCTTGGAGATGTTGCTGAATCAGGAACAATGAGAATTGAATTCGACCATCAAATCGCTTCCGGGGTTATATTCAACATCACTGTTGGAGAAGAGGTAACCAATGCATCAGGAGAACAATTTGTTGATATTACTGTCCCTCTTAATGGAGACGATATTTATGTCAACTTCTCTATAAGTTCATTTTCAACCACCCATATTACTTCCGTTTCATTTGCACATAGTGGAGGTACTGTTGTGACTTTTAGTCCACAAGAAATGAATTATGATAGTGCAAGTTTAGTTTGGCTATCTTCTTCTTTTGACCTGAGCGTACTTGGAGATTTTACAATGGATTCTGCGACTTTAGATGGTGCTGATTTAAATTGTATTGGAGTATGTACTATTACCAATTCACAATTAACTGGTAGCGCACCGATCAATATTCAAAACGAAGGTTCGCTATCTATTTCAGATAGTAGTATTTCCGGTTCACGAACCGATGAAGACATTATTGCCCATGATGCAGCAGGACTAAACTATGCCTCAAGCACTGGCACTGGTGGGGATACTGACTCTTGGATTCGACTATTATCTGAAAGAATAATTCAGACCAATAGTAAATCTGTAAATGTCTACGAAGCAGGAATTGGATACGGCGATGATTCACGTTATGATATTACAAATGAAAGTGGTATTGTAGATATCGGAGGAAGTGAATTCAGACGAATTGTAGAATGGATGGATGGCGACGGACTACACCATATAGAAACAGGAGTTCTTACATTCACAATCACTTCAGGTTGGGGAGTTTTCAACACCACTATTGCAGCACCTCACACACCATATGCGGAAATAAATATTCCATTACCATACATTTCGATTGATACGATTGATTTGGAAAAAGATGTTGCTAATGTTAATGAAAGCATTGGTTTCATGCTGACGGTCAGTAACACTGGGGCTGCTGAAGCAACTGCAAATATTCGTTGCTATGTTAATGGAGAAGACGTTGATACAGCCCCTTCAACTATTACTGTAACCCTTCTTCCTGGTGAGAGCAAAAAAACACCTGTTAGTTGGTACTCATATGATGATGGCCAAAAGATTCTGGTTTGCAAGGCACTAGTACCAAACATTCTAGAGGATTTGAGTGAAGACATTACCAATACTGAAGGTGCAAGTTCACAAGAGGTATCCTGGATTTACAAAGAAGATGCAGCTGATGCTCCTCTTTTGATATATGGAACCATAGTGGTTGCAATTCTAGGTGGACTGTGGTTTTACACAAGAAACACTACTGAACATGAAATCGAATCTGAATCCAGTGTAGAACAAGAAAAGCAGTATGTTGAAGACCTTGAAGAAATCACCACAGAAAGCGATGAAGTTTGATCTTTAGAATACATCAAACTACTTGTTAATCAAGCGCTACAGACTTCATTTTCAGAATCTTCTTCATCAGATTCCCATGAAAGGTTCCAAGCATACTCATCGATGACTGTGGTTGGTGATGTTGAATACAAATCATTGGTAATTGTAACTTCAAACGTGTAACATCCATCATCATCATAAAACTTATCTCGTTCAAGATATTCTGCTCCAGCATCATCTTCAGTTGTACCTGCAAGTCCAAGCCAATACACTGTTTGTCCGGAAACAGTACCACTAACTTGACTATTCCATGTCGCATCAATACCATCGACAACAATTGTGCTGTGAGACCATACAACACTGCCGCCATACTTGATTTTAACATCCACTGAATAGTCAGTTGTAATTGTCTTGTAGGTGGAAAGTGAACTTTCTCCCCCATTTAACGGACCTTCACTAGGGTTCATCAAACCAAGGGCAAGTTCAATTCTAATACCTTCAACTACCACTCGAGACTGTTCATTTTCAGTAACTATATCGGTCACTGTAGAAAATTTGACTGAGGCATCATTCATTTCACGATTCATCAAATCTGAAGTAATTGGAATTGTACTGGATTCGCCGTCACCTGTGGTAACTGTCAATTCATAATTAGTGAGAGTTGAACTATCATAACTTTGCGCATTTGCAACAAATATATCCGATAAACTCACTTCAAATCTATGTAGATTGTTGGACATCTCTCCACTTTCAGTCCACACTTCAGCACCATCTGCGCTGATTGATGCTGTTACCGAACTAACAAAGAAAGAACCTCTAACTAAAAAAGTTAATTTATCATTCTTTTCATCTATTGATAGATCTGAAATTCCAGCGGCGGATCCACCTAGGGCCATACCAGCGAGAAGGGGTGTTGCAATTAGCAAAAGAGTACAGATTGAAAGAACGATGGTCTTTTGCCTATCAACCGCATCCCAAATCAGATAAAAAGAACCACCAAAGAGTGATAATGGAATAAGCCATAAAGGAATGAATCCGAGCAGATCTTGTAAGACCGATAATCCAAATAAGTTGAAACCTGAACTAGGCCACATTAGTATGAACCCGACTAATGCTAGGCCGTAGCCTATTTTTCCATTTATAGAAATATTAGTAAAACTAAATGGGTTGCCATCGCTCGAACTTTCATCTAGCATACCTGCTGAAGAATTGGAACTCTTCGGAGCATCTGCTTTGACTTTCTCTTCAATAGTTGCAGGCTCAATTACTTCAGCCTCAATAACAGTATCATCTTTGGTCGCATTCGCTTTATTTAATAATCCACTCACAAATATCAACTCCGCTTATACTGCCTTTACATCAAGGGTGTTATCAATCAAACCCTTGGAAGTGGTGATTCCGAGCCTAGTTTACAGGGTCAAGGAATATGCCGTTACAGCCCGGGAGCGCATTCGCGCCATTCGGAGATTCCTTCTTCTTCATCTGCGTTGAGTCGTCTACCCACTACTGCTGCAGCAAGAACTAACATTGAAAGAGCCGGTATCACTTCAAAACCAGGAAGATAAACACCACGCACATAGATGGTGATCATTTGAGACTCACGCATACATCCACCGTTCTGGCAAGCAAAGTCGGACTCTGCATAGAAATCTAGAACATGGTAAGCATCAGTCCATCCTTGGTTCTTAGGTGTACGAATCATTACACGCACTTTCTGTGGAGCGACCTTAGATTCTAATTGCACCTTAACCGCTGGTAAGTTGATAGTAAATCCTGCATCTTCTAGTGACTTACGTGAAGCATCAGTAATTCCAACCTTCATGAAATCAACTTGGTTTCCAAGATTGTATACTTTGAACTCAAAGTTCTTGTCGACCTTTGGCATCAATTGAACGAAAGGCTCTACTGCCTCAACTTGTACAAGAGAATACTGCTCAATATTGACAATTAGAGTATTTGTCGAATCTGCTTGATTTAGAGGAGGTACTCCATTGATTTCTTGAACTGTTGCAGAAATTGTGAGTTGCCTAGCTTGAACATCCATATATGGATCGGCTCGTACAGAAACTTGAAAATCAACTTCAGCGCCACCACCAACATACATATTTCCTGGTGAAGCAGTTGCCATTCCATCACTGGTAACCATGATTGCAACCTTCTCAATCCATGACGTTGGATTTTCAAGAGTACAGGTAGTATATCCAGATGGAATCGCACCAGGATTTACTTGAATGTCAATGTTATTTGGAGCGCAGGTTAATGAAATCGCCGCGGTAGGCGTAGGTGTTTGTGCAGCAACTGGTGTTGCGACTAAAAGAATTGAACACATATAGAGTGCAAACAAGAACATGGAACGCTTTAGTGGAGACACAGTAACACCTAACAAAGAAGGCCAACTAAGACACACTCATAACCATTTTGGGCGGATGAATCGAAAAAGTGCTCTTGGTTAAGTTTTACGCACTTACCAAAAAGGTCTTCAAGTTGTTCTTTAAGCCGGTTTTTCGATTATTAAAAAATAAAAAATTAGATTTTATCTAGCCACTATAATTTGAGAGACTAAAGCGAAAGAGAGGGAATCCTTGCATAAGGTTCAAAATTGCAACCGCAACCCACGGCTTATCGGGCCTGTAGCTTAGTTGGTTGGAGCTCCCGGCTCATAACCGGGTGGTCAGGGGTTCAAGTCCCCTCGGGCCCATCTAAAA
>DAJY01000056.1:0-4780 GCA_002499015.1 Euryarchaeota archaeon UBA242 | reverse complement strand
CTTAGCGAGCGAATAAGTGGCGATTTTTCAGCAGCATCGGAACCATCTTCCAATAAGATGCCTTGTATATATGGTTTGTATCCTATCTTGGAAATCGTTGAACAAATTACTTCAATCTCAGGGTCATATCCCGCTTCTTGGACCATTGCTCTGACCTTATCAAGAATCACATCACTCATCTCAGTTGTAAAACCATCAATCCTTAATGACTTGTGGAAATCTCTTCTCGACAATAGACGCGTTGCATATTCAGATAGCATTTTATCCTCATGTTCTGCCCAATCCGTTAGCACTACTTTGACATGAGAATCATTCAAAGTAGCATATCCAACTGCTGTCAATTCCTCTTCGATAAGCATCAATTCCAATTGTTTTGACAATTCCAATTTTCCTTGCTGTGCTAGGAAACGGGCTCGCGACAACAGATTCACTAGATATGATTGAGTTAACATGTTTACTTTATGAAAATATACTTGATGATACATGTGATAACGTGTCACCAAATATGCTTCTATTGCTGGCAGGCCCCATGATTTAACGAAGAAATGTCCATCGTCACCAACTCTTAGTGCCCTGATAACTCTTGCAACATCAAAACCACCAATTTGAGCCCCGGTATTTGCCTGATCTCTAATCATGTAATCCATACGATCGACATCTAATTGGCTAGAAACTATTTCTTTCAAAAAAGGAGGAATCGGAATTCCTTCGTGTATTGATTCCCCATCCATTATTGCAAATAAACGGAATAATCGGTGCTCACCTAATACTTTCTTGATTGCAATACCGATTTCGGTATTTTCACTCTCAAGCAATAACCGTCCCCAGTGTTCATGTGAATGAAATGTTGCATATACTTCTGGAGTTTCCAATAAGTGAGAATATGGAGGATGGCCAATGTCGTGTAGTAATGCTGCCAAGTGAACTAATTCTGCATCTGATTCATTCAACAACTCCGGATGCACTTCATTAAGATGAGTTGTTACTTCTTTTGCTAAGAAATAAGCACCTAGGGAATGGGCAAACCTGTTATGAGTAGCAGCGGGAAATACATATTCGCAAGTAGACAATTGTAGAATTGAGCGCAATCGCTGGAATTCTTTGGTGTCAATTATCGAGGCATGCTGCGCTGGAACAAGGATGTCACGATGTATTTCATCACGAATCACACGGTCACGCATAGCCATCCCCATTAAGCGGTCTTGTTTTCCATTAAAAAGGCCCCGTACGCAAAAAAACACTTCCGATTCCAGTAATTGCAACAGAATGGTGTAGGACAATACCTAAGCATCGGACTCATCTGAAAGCCATTATGGCAGACCCTCTCAAGAACATCATGCTTCGGATAACTGACGATAACCCCGAGACTCGCGGCCAGAAGTTATGGGTTATGTTTGCGCTTTCCCTGTTCTTAGTTGCCACTTTGAATTGGTATGCGATGGTTCGTGAACCTCAGGTCGTAGAGATTGCAGATTTAGTAGAATACACTCAGGAAGTTGTTTTGGTTGAGGGGACTGTAATTTCTTGGATTGAAGACCGTTATGGCAATGGAGAGGATCGTGTAGATATAGTGCTTGAAGATGAAACCGGTGTTATTCAAATTCGTTGGTATTCCACCGGAGAGATCCCCCCCATAGGTACCAATGTTACGGCGATGGGTGAGGTTGTCGACTATAACGGGCGATTTTACATGCAAGCAACTGGTTCAGGAGCATTTCATTGGGAAACAAAAGATTTACCGATTCATGAACGTATATCTATTTCTGACCTTGCAGTAGCACCTGAAGATTATGCTGGAAAGATAGTTACTGTAGAGGGATTCATTAGTGAATCTATCAGTCCTGATGCCGTATATACTTCGGCTTATTTGACCGACCATCCAGGTAACGCTGCTCATCAAATGAAACTTCTCATACAATCAGCGACCGGTGCATGGATTGAAGCCGATTCTAAAATCGAAGTCAGTGGCATGTTATCCTACCAAGAAACTGATCTGCGTTGGGCATTCCATATACAAGGTCCTGATATTTTATTAGACTCAAGTTACCAACCCCAAATTAACCATTTGGAGTGGTCAGCAGAAGCAACTTGGAGTTATGAATCTGGAAGCAAAGTCAACATGTCTGGAACACTGCTCATTACAGATGGCGTTTGGCAATTAGTAGGCCCAAGTGGCGGTATAATTTGCGTAATTCCTACCGTCGATGACATGATTGAAGCAGAACTGCAAAATTACTCAGGTTCAATCCGTTCAGTTCAAGGGCGCTTAATGTGGAGTGATGATAGTAATTCATGGTGTATAGATGCCAACCAAGGTATGGGTCAAAATCTCGTTAATCCGATGACTGCATTATCAATGCAAGCAATGCTTTCAGCAGACCCTGCTTCGATGCTGCAATCTCCAAATACCCATTACACCATCAATACCTACATGAAATATGCATTTGAACCCCTGAACACTGAAGGTTACTTTGTTGACTCTCAGACCTATACCTTTGGTCAAACTAGTATTGCTATGACATTCCCAGGCCCACGTACAGAATGGATTGAATCTGGTCAAGGACTCGTAGCAGATGTCACTGTTGTGTGGGATGATGAAGACATGCGTATGCGGCTGATGGTAAACTCATACACCCTCAATGGTAACCCTCCACCTGCGTCGTCTATACTTTGGGATGATGGAGCAACACAATGGGGCTATTCCAAGAACCAGTTTGTGCTAATAGATGGAAAAGCAGCCCTCCATGACGATGGTTGGTACCTAGAACGTCCAGGTTCAGAACAATCGATCAAACTAAATGTTCGGGCCAATGCAATCGGAACCGATTCATTGCATGAAAATCAATCTCTTACATGGAATGGAAGACTACGCCAAATAGAACATCCAACTGAGTTGGCTCTAGTCTTTTCTCTTGATGGAGCAGATGCTTTGGATAAAGATGGAGACCGTTTAGCGGATAGTTTCGAAGATGCTACAGGATTCAATTCAAACACTGTTGATTCAGATGGTGATGGAATAAATGACCGCGAAGAAATGGAAAATGGAACTGGTCCAAACGGTGAAAACTCCTGAGGTGATATCATGCTTGAAGCCTATTTATATGAACTGAGCTGGATGTTAGCAGCCTTGTTTTTGGGAGTTGCAATGGGCACCCTTACCGGTATCATTCCTGGTTTCCACGTCAACAATGTTGCATTGATTTTACTTGCTTTGGCACCTGGACTGTTAAGTTTAGGAATTCCTCTTTCAGCAATTGCCGGTATTATTGTTTCAACGGGAACCGTACACACATTCCTCAATTACATACCTTCTGCGTTAATGGGGGCGCCGGATGCCGATCAGGCGCTGTCATTGTTACCAGGTCACAGAATGTTACTCTCAGGGAATGCCGCCCGTGGAGTGGCTTGGTCTGCCCGAGGATCACAACTCGGTTTGTTCCTTTCACTGCCACTTATTATTTTGGCACGTATTGCCTTTGGTCCCGAATTGGGTTGGTATTCACAATTGAGAGATTTATTACCATTCCTTTTATTTATCATCTCAGCATTATTGTTAGCGACTGAAACTACACGTCTTGATTGGCCAAAATGGTTGCAAGGTGTAACTTTCGGAAAACTCGGCACCGATTCTCGCTTGGCAGGCTTCTTTTCCGCAACAGCCTTTTTCTTGCTAACCGGACTTTTTGGCTGGACCATTCTTGGCCCGAGTTCACTACCAGCGCGCTCACCTCTCGACATGCCAGGAGCGAGTCTTTTACTCCCGAGTTTAGCCGGATTGTTTGGTGTAGCCAATCTGCTTGATATTTACGCAACAACTTCTCATTTACCACCACAGAAAGAGAACTGGGAATTACCACCGATTAGACCATTGTTGGTTCCATGTTTCTGGTCAGGGGTTGCAGGTGCATCGATGGGAGTTCTTCCTGGAATGACTGCATCTCAAGCAACTGTTCTGGTTATGGGTGGACGAAACGTAGTGGCCAAAATTCAAGGAAAGCAAGGTTTTGGAATGGATTGGGAGACCCGCCGACTGACCGAGTTAACCGATGATGAACTACTAGAAATTACAAAATCCGAATCAGAGGAGGGTGTCGAAGGTCCCCAAACCAAGCAGGACTTGGAAATTATTGCAATACTTTCAGCAGTGAATACCGCCGTTACAGTATGTGTACTTGGATTCCTCTACATCATTGGACGTTCACGATCTGGAGCAACCTTGGCACTCAAAGCGATGTACCCTGTTGATACATGGAGTAGTCTTGAACCAACTGCGGATTTCATTCGCTTGTTGGCCATTACACTTGCTGCTGGTCTAATGGCTATGCCAATTATGCGTTATGTCGGAAAAGGTATGTTGCGACTTCACGCTGCAATTCCATTGCAGCAGATGATTATGGGAGTCATCGTTTTCGTCGCAGCTCTGGTTTTCGTTAGTACTGGTTTCATCGGATTAGCAGTTCTCATCGTGGGAACCATGCTTGGGCTCTTACCTCCACGGCTAGGTATTCGTCGTAGCCATGCAATGGGTGTGATTCTGGTACCAATTACCTATCTATTATTCCAAAACTTGGTTGATAATGCAGGTTATCTTTGAACTCCGATTTACCAACAAGACCTAATCTTCCAATTGATTAGCGAGGGTAACTATGAAGGCCTGAACCCAAGTGGCAATTTACCGGTGAGACCATGCATGGACGTTCAATTTTTCTTGTCGCACTTTTACTTTTGATGCCAATGTCACAACTTATTGATATTAGCACAGCATCTAGCGGCCGAGCAA
>DAJY01000115.1:14890-15546 GCA_002499015.1 Euryarchaeota archaeon UBA242 | reverse complement strand
GAAATATTCCCTTACGATGACCATGGTCATGGCTCTCATTGTGCTGGTACAACCGCTGGTACTGGAGCTCCTAATTACGAGCATATTGGAATGGCCCCTCAGGCCTTTTTAGTTGGCGTCAAAGTTCTTGATGGTGCCGGTTCAGGTTCATTTGCAACAGTTATGGCAGGAATGCAATGGACGGTTGACCATCGCTTCGAATTCAATATACGTGCAGCATCAATGAGTCTTGGAGGACCAGGTCCTATCGAATGGACATCATCTGAAGAAGACAGTGTTAATCGCTATGCAAACGAAATGGTTCGTTCTGGAATCGCATTATTTATCGCAGCAGGAAACAGTGCCACATCAGGTTCAATCGGAACTCCAGGTTCCGCTGAAGATGTAATCACGGTTGGAGCATTGGACAAGGATTCTGGAATCGCAATATATTCCAGTCAAGGGCCATCCGAAGAAGGAAGAATAAAGCCAAATGTTGCTTTTGTCGGTTCTAATGTAATGTCTGTTGAAGCAAATAGTGGTACTGGATATACCGACATGTCGGGAACTTCAATGGCTACGCCAGGTGCTGCTGGAGTTGCAGCATTAATGTACCAAGCGAACCCCGATTTATCTCCATTCGATGTTCGAAATATAATGCAAGAAACTGCGACATA
>DAJY01000115.1:0-14623 GCA_002499015.1 Euryarchaeota archaeon UBA242 | reverse complement strand
AATATTACAATTAATCTCAATACAGAAGTTGGCATGGATAACCGTATTCATTTAGAGAGTTCAGATGCAATGAAATTCAATATTTCACAAACAGTGGATACAATTCAATGGAGAAGCAATCATCTGAGAGATGATTGGACCAATCTTCATTCCTTTGATTATGGAGATGAAAAGTTTACGATTTCAGCCATTGACATGATTCATAATTTAGAACACTTACCTGGTATTTCATTAGAAGGAAACCACACCATTTCTATTCGTGGAATTGGTAATGAAGGTACAGATTCTTATTCAACAGCGATTATTACTGCAGACATTATGTTAATGAATCCGAGCAAAGAACTTTCATCATCAAGCGGTGATGGAGATGGTGTTTCTAGCATTGCTCTGGCAATAGGTGCTTTTGCAATAGTGTTCTTATTAGTGATTCTAATCGCAGGATTAGTCACTGATAAGGAAGAAGGAAGTTTAGCATCAGTTGATATTTCAGATAAACAATATGCTGAATCCATCGATGGCGATATTGAATCTATAGCGGATGCAGAACTTGATTATTGATATTTCAATCGCATTAGAACATCTTTATTCATAGTGTCCGGTGATTATTTCAATTACTATTAGAACTAGGGTCGGCTATGAAGTGGTTGAAGGACCCGGTAGGAGATAGTCATCCTAAAGTTGGCTTCATTTATCGCTTGACTCGTAGATTTACACGTGCTTTAGTATCTGTTTGGTTCAGAGAAATTGATCTTATTGATTCAGATAATCTGCCCACTGAGGGGGGGATTCTATTCATTGCATGGCATCCATCCGGACTTATCGACCCCATGCTAATGCATGCATCCCTACCCGGTAAACAATCGATGATCGCTAAACATACACTATTCAAAATACCAGTTTTAGGCAGATTTATCAAAGCAGCGGGGGCTTTGCCAATAGAACGTTCTCAAGATAGCGATAACAGAGAAGCTGCAAGTAATAGAAATAAAAATCAATTATCAGCAGTTTCAAGCGCTGTTGCAAATGGGGGACGGTTGATTATTTTTCCCGAAGGAACAAGTCATACAGAGGCAAGTTCCAAACAGGCTCGCTCAGGTGCAGCAAGAATAATTCAAGCAGCGATTAGAGAAGCGGAAGAGTTGGGTAAAGCAAGACCTCAATTGGTCCCAATCGGATTGCACTATTCTGATGCAACTACTTTCAGAGAACGCTGTGCAGTAGTTATTGAAAGGCCGATGACTTTGCCACAATTACCTGAGATCATTGAGGATTTTGAAGTGCAAGATAAACTCGATAGAGAATGGGTCACTTCGGTAACAAAATCCATTGATGCCGAATTAAAACGCGCATCATTATCCAAAACCTCTTGGGAAGAAAGGGAATTCATTTGGAGAGGGAAAGGAGTAGTCCATGCTGAGAGGGCTCGACAAATGGGCGAGTCTTTCAAAAAACCTACTTATTATCAATCGGTATTAGGTGCTAGAAGGATTCGTGCTGGATGGGAGTTTATGGCTCAAAATGAACCTGAAAAAACTGCAAAAATTGTTGAAGATTGTACCGCACATTTTGCAAATTTAGATGATAGAGGAATCAGTTCATTAGATGTTGACAGTAAGCCCGAACGAATGAACGCATTTGCCGGCTTCATCCTAATAGTAAAATGGTCATGGGCTGCCGTTTGGATGCTTGGATTAATCACTTGGAGTGCAGTAATAGGAAATATGCCTGCATATCAAGCCAATTATCTTTTGATGCATTTTGCTAAGAAATCAGATGCAGTTGATAAATCTGCTTTGGGTACTTACAAAGTTCTTGCAGCCGTAATAACGTTCCCAATTTGGTGGGTTATTGCATCTTTAATGGTTACTTGGTCGCTATTGTCTAAGGCTAGTCCAGTCAATGAATTATTGTCTATGCATTGGCTATTAGAATACTTAACACATTTGCCATTTTTCTTCGTTTTCCTAATTTTCATGTATTGGTGGCCAAACTCAGCCAAGTTACATTTGAAACTATATGCGAATTTGGTTCGCAGTCATCGTAGTTTGAAGAGATGGTCCCGATGGTCTGATGATGAAATCGGCTGGGAATCATTACAGCAAAACCAACAGTCTATTGCACAACAATTGACCCAGTTAGGTGATGGATTAGTACTGCCTGGAGACCCTGATTGGGTTGAACCTCAAACTGGAATGGATGATTTTTCTGCAGTAAGTTATCGCTAAAGCAGTTGAGATTACTTTTCCAATAGCATCATTAGTGGGCGACATTAGGTCGCCATGGGCGACTATCATGGTAGGGACAGAACATGTTGATATGCTACCTGCTGGGGCTAAGGAAATTTGGTCAGCAAAGGTCAATGGAGAGAACGTTGAAGTCCTTGCAACCTCTAATGCAACACTACTCGATGTGCTACGAGATAAAGTAGGCACTTTAGGAGTAAAAAGAGGTTGTGATTTGGGTACTTGTGGCTGTTGTACGGTAATGGTCGATGGCCAACCAAAACTTTCCTGTCTTACTTTCGCTGGACAAGTTTCACAATGTGAAATCATAACCGTAGAAGGTCTTGCAGACGGCGCTCATCTTGCTCCAATTCAGAATTGCTTTGCCAAGTATGGCGGCTCACAGTGCGGATTTTGCACTCCGGGATTCCTTATTTCCGCACAATCCTTGCTCAATACAAATACTTCTCCAACAGATGAAGAGGTAAAAACTGCAATCGAAGGAAATCTATGCAGATGCACCGGATATCAGCAAATTGTGGAATCTATTCAGGCAGCAGCGGCTATTCATAGAGGCGAAGTAGAAGCTGAGAAACCAGCGAGTTCACCACATCCAGACCCACATCCGTCCGGTCCTGAAGAACCACAAATGCCTCCGGGCCACGCTAGGTGATCTCATGTCAGGTGGATACAAACAACAGCCAGGTGGTGGAGGTAACATCACCCGCAAAGATGGCAAGCGCGTTGCGGGTAAGCAATCTTTCCCACCCCCTGGTTCCGGTGGTTCACGACCACAAATGGCAAAACGCGACTTACAATTCATCCCAGAAACGGTAGGTGGTCGTGAAAAGCAACCAGCAGGTGCTCATGTACATGATCGAATCAGAACCGGAACCACTGTTGGTAAATCAATGAAATTAGTAGATTCCAATGCTAAAGTAACGGGTCAAGCATGGTATGGCGATGATGTAAGATTGCCAAATGAATGTATTGCGAAAATATTACGCTCACCACATCACTACGCTAAAGTAATCTCTATTGACACTAGTAAAGTTGAGGCTTTACCAGGTGTATTGGCTGTAGCAACAGGGCAGGATTCTCTAAACAGTTTCGGCGTTCTGCCAGTAACAAAAGATGAGCACGCAATGGCGGTCGACAAAGTTAGGCACGTTGGGGATTTAGTAGCCTGTGTGGCAGCGGTTGATGAGGCTACAGCGCTACATGCTCTTTCTTTGTTTGAAGTAGAATATGAAGAACTTGAACCAGTCTTTGACCCAAAGAAAGGTTTGGAAGATGCTGACGAACCGATTCATTGGAGAGGGAAATACCACCTCGGCAAGACCAATGTTCAAAAGCGTGTATTCCAAGAATTCGGCGACCGAAGTTTAATTGACAAACCTTCAGCCAGTAATCATAACAAATGGACCATGAAAGGAGTACATCATGGTTTCACTGAACCACATGCAGTAGTCGCACATTGGGACCCAAATGGGCGTTTACAATTATACACCCCAAGTCAAGTCCCTCACTACACACATCGAGCACTTTCAACAGTCTTATCAGTTCCAATGCATCAAATAAATGTCATTAGAACCTTTGTAGGTGGTGGATTTGGTGGAAAATCAGACCCATTCCCTCATGAGATGTGTGCAGCACTATTGTCGCGAAAATGTGGTCGCCCTGTTAGAATTACATTTGACCGAGAAGAAGTCTATATGATCAATAGAGGGCGACATCCAAGTCATATAGAAGTGAAAATGAGTGCGGATAAAGAAGCAAGAATTACTGGTTTTGATATTGATGCTCTAATCGATGGCGGAGGATTCGCTAGTTTTGGCCACGTCACTTCATACTACAATGGAGTTTTAGCAACTGCTCCATATGAATTAGGCTCATTCCATTATACCGGTGCAAGAGTTTGGACAAATAAACCAGCCAGTGGCGCAATGCGAGGCCATGGTGCCGTCAATACAAGATGTGCGGTAGAAGTTGGGCTTGACCAAATGGCTGAGGATTTATCAGTTGACCCAATAGATTTGAGGTTAGCCAATCTTTTGCCACCACATAGCAGAACAATCAGTGGATTCAGGATTACCAGTAATGGTATGCGTGAAGCACTTGAGAGGGTTAGAGAAGGTTCTGATTGGGACAATAAATTTAGACAATTACCTCTTGGTAAAGGAATTGGAATTGGTTGTGGATTTTTCATCAGTGGTTCAGGGCTACCGATTCATTGGGATCCGAACAAGTTCCCACATGCAACAGTGCATATTCAGGTCGATATGGATGGTGGTGTTACAGTTCATTCCGGTGCAGCAGAGATTGGACAGGGTTCCACTACTGCAATAGCACAAGTGGTTGCTGAAGTATTAGCATTACCGATTGAAATGATTCATGTTCGTTCACATGAAAGTGATACCAGTCCAGTTGACCTTGGTTCATATTCCAGCCGTGTTACTTTCATGAATGCAAACGCTGCAATTCGTGCAGCGATTGAAATTAGAGATAAGTTACTAAATGCTGCTTGGGAAATGATTGGATACCATCCAGACCTTCTGGTTCTAAACGATAGAAGAATCTACTACAAGCATGACCCATCGATTGGTGTTTCTTATCTCAAAGCATTACACAAAGCCCAAGAAGATAAAGGAGCACTAATCTCTAGCGGAGCCTATCGTTCTCCTCCTATGGGTGGAATTCACAAAGGAGCAGCAGCCGGATTAGCCCCAGCATATTCATTCTCAGCATATGTTGCAGAAACCGATGTTGACATTGAAACGGGTAAGATAAAGTGTACAAATGTTTGGGCAGCCCATGATTGTGGTAGAGCACTGAATCCTTTGGCAGTTAAAGGACAGATAATCGGTTCTTGCCATATGGGGCTTGGACAAGTTATCTCTGAAGAAATGGTCTATGGCCGAACAGGGCATTTACAGAATGCTAATTTGTTAGAATACAAGATTCCATCAGTTCATGAAATGCCGAATGTTGTACCGATCATTGTAGAATCGTGTGACCCGGAAGGGCCATTCGGGGCTAAAGAAGCAGGCGAAGGTCCACTTCTGCCAATATTACCAGCTGTTGTAAATTCAGTATATGATGCAATAGGAATTAGAATCAATGATTTACCATTGACACCAGATACTGTATATTTTGCCATAGAAAAGAAAATGAAGGCACAGTCTGTTGACGACCCATTGGAATTAGAAAGTCCGAGATTAACTCATTCGGCCATGCAACAAGTTGTTGTTGAAAGAGCGGCCCAACACAAGGTAAGAGACATTGCAAGACAACGAAGTGACGATACCTCTGCATATGTTAACGGAGTATTGTTTGGCTTTGACCCTAATATTCCTCTAGAAGACCAAGTAGAGGGTTGGAGGTCAGCAACAGAGCCTCTTCCTGAGCAATTAGCAGAACTTGGATTTGCTGGAAAAGCATGGCTCAAAAAAGAACAACGTGAACTGGAAGGTGATAATTAATGCTAATGCCTCCTTTTACACTACATCATCCGTCAAATGTTGAACAAGCATGTGAGATTGCAAAGCAATTACTTGAAGATGGTCAACAATTTGATTGGGTTGCCGGTGGAACTGATTTGATTCCAAATTACAAATGGCATATTAACACTAAGCCGCATGTTATCTCTCTTGCAAAAATAGAAGGTACAAATGTGATTTCTGCTACAGAAATTGGTTGTATGGCTCGGTTATCGGATTTGACAATTGCTAATGGTGCACATCCATTGATTGCAGAAGCAGCTTCTAAAGTCGCTTCATCCCTAATTAGAAAGAATGCAACAATGGGTGGAAACCTTTGCCTGGATACTCGGTGTTTTTGGTATAACCAAGGAGAAGATTGGCGACGTAGCATTGATTGGTGCCATAAAGCAGATTGTGGGTCAGGTGCTGATTGCAGAGTAATTCCTAATCAAAATACACTTTGCGTTGCAACTTACCAAGGAGACCTTGCTCCTAATTTGATGGTTCTTGAAGCAGTAGTGCATATCGTTGGTCCTTCTGGACAAAGACAAGTTTCTATTGGTGATTTTTATCAATTGGATGGTAAGAAAAAGAATGTCCTCGAAGCAGGTGAGTTTTTGCTCAAAGTAACTCTTCCTAAACAGTCACAACAAAGAATAGGCTGCTATCAAAAGTTACGCGTTCGTGATTCATGGGATTTCCCAGAGGCAGGAGTTGCCGCATCATGGATTGCAGGTGATGAAAAGTCACTGCTCATAGCGTCCACTGCTTTAGAATCAATTCCAAAGATGCATGATGAACAAGTATCGGAGGCACTAGCCGCTGGTTGGAACGGAGCGGACAGTGTGAAATCTCTATCAGTTGCTATTCAAAAGTCAATTAATCCAGTTAACAATACCACACTCACTCCAAGATATAGGAAGAAAATGGTTCGTGTATTAGCTAAGCGAGCAATTGAAGGTTTTTTACAATGAGGTGGCTATATGATTCATAATAAAGGTAAAACAATTATAGCAATTTTCATCTTGATGATGATACCGATTACAATTAACTCATCAGCCCAATTCGGAGTCTGGGAATTAGGGTGGGTCACTAATGTTGATGGAAATTATGAAGTCGAGATGGAGGCTGATTGGGATATTACTGGTGAGTTGGTGATTTACATAGATAACACACGCCAAGGTGAGTTAAACGTTGCTTTCGATTTAGAATGGGATTCGGACATCCCATTTATTGTTGATGGGCCAGAGACTGGCACCATTGCAGGAGGGGAGAATATAACCTTCACTTTCACATTGAAAGAAGACAGTGCACTCGACATTCGCAGTTTCAGTCCATCCGAGTCTTATGTCCTAACATTAATTGCTGAGGAAGTAGTTTCTGGGCAAACAGTATCCACTCAAGATATTGAAGCAGGAGTTGAATTGCCTGAGATTTTCAACCTTCAACCAAATAGTATTGATGATCAATCCATGTATTCAGATACCTGGATTGAGGTTGAAGTTCTAGTTTCGAACTGGGGCAATAGTAGGGATGCGGTAACAAGTGCTGATGTTGAAATCAGAAGTTGTCCAAATCTCAAAGCAGAAGGATTAGACCAGTTTAGCAATTTAATTGTTGAACCTACTGATTTAGACAATAATGTTGCAAAAGGGTTTAATGTCAAATTTATTGCTTCTGCTAGTCACCCAGACAGAACTTGTGAAGTTACATTTTCGGTAATTTCTGAAGGCGATGAAAGAGTACGTTCAGTAATCTTTGACCTCCATGTCTCGGCTGCTGATATTGTTGAGGATGACCAGTCATCGAATGGCGGCTCATCCAATGGTGATGGTTTGAGTGAAAATTCTAGCGATTTGGCATGGGTTGGGTTTTATGAATTGTTTTTAATTCTTCTATTTACAATCTTTTTCTACCGTGTGGAGCAATGAGGGCCCTTTTCATCGTAAAGTCGCTCCTAATCAACAATAAAATCACATTACGCCGCCGCGGATTTCCGCTGCATTATTTCCGTATTCCGGCATATTTAGTATCAAAAGAATTGAAAACAGGATACGACGTAATTTCTGAAATTGCTCAGTGATGGAAAACCATTATGAGTGGAGCGAAGTTCCGACGAATGCTTGTATTGAGTTTTACTCATGCGAATACCGATGGAGATTTTGAAATGGCAGAGAGCGATGGTCCCCGTTTCAGTCTTGAAACATGGTTGATGGTCGGTTTAATTTCCTCTCTTTTACTATCTACAGTGGTGATTACACTAGTTTCTTCTAACAAAGACACTGTCTTTTCTCCATACGATAATAGTTCAGAACATTCCGACCAACAACTAACTGTAATGCGCACCGATTTAGGAGATGGCGGATTCGGCTACAATGTTGCTAATACAATGTCTACTCCAATGCTTGTCAATGATTGGAAAGAACCTCACCGTACATTGTTGGTTATCGTAGCGCCAGAGAAACCCTTTGATTCAGCAGAAGCAACAGCAATGTATGACTTTGTAGCGAACAAAGGCGGTAAGGTCATTCTTGCAGCAAACAGTACTAATGCACAATTGGTTGCTGAAGAGTTCGGTGTCAAATATTTCGATGCACCAGTTGTAGATCCTTACCAATACTACGAGGTTGCAGATGAAAAAGGTGAACGCATGGAGCCAGATCAAAGAAGACTTTGGTCGGTTGCAAGTATTGATAGAGATGTGACTGAAATGGGGGACGAATCTAAAATCCCTTGCAGCCAAACTATGATCGATAATGCGCAAATCAGCAATTGTAGAATGCCAGTATTGTTCCACCGCCCAACAGCCATCCAAGTATTGGATGAGCAAGCTGATACCGGTCGTACAATCAGTGTATTAGCACACGCATCAACCCCCGCATTCGTCGCTCGTAATTCCATGGATGTCAATGACGATAACAACCCGACTCTGGGTGAAGGTAAAACCGGACTTATCATTCGTATCGACTATCCAGTAACAAGTGGCGACATTATAGATAAAAAACCTAACAATGATGTTGGTAAAGTTTCAGTAACCGGAAGTATCGTATTCGTTTCAGACCATTCAGTATTTGCAAATCATCTATGGGATCTTGATATTGCGGGTGAAACCGGAAAGCAACAATGTATTTCAACACTTTATGTTGCTAATAATCACAAATGCTGGAGTACTTCAAGCGATGGACTATCCGCTTCACAAGGCAATACTCAATGGAATGGTAATTCACAATATTTTTCAGCATTGATTTATGACATGATGGAATTTGATAACGATGAGATGTCGACAACCATCACCAGCCATCCTGACCAATTTAATTTGGTATTCGATGAGAGCAGACACATTTCGAGTGCTTTGAGCATGCCTTTCACTGAAGCCATGGGAGCAATCGTATTACTTACCAGCGATGTAGTATTGAAGTGGTTGATTATTCTCAATCTCTTTGCACTCCTATCCATTGCAATCATGGTTGTACCAGAGAAAGAGAATTGGAGACATGTCTTCGATTTGACACGCTTCCGCGAGCGTCCTAAGAAATTAGACGCTTCGCAATACCACATGCGCACCAGAGAGGCATTTCTCTCTAAGGTGCGACAAACAAGAGACTTGACGCGTGATGAATTTGCGCTCAAGAGCCCAGCGGAAATAATGCAATTAGTCCGCGACCCACGATTGGTTGAATTGATCAGCAGCAACCGTGCATACTCCAACGAAGAACTAAGGGAAATAATCCCACAAATTCGACGTTGGGGTAAATAAATAGGAGGAAATTGACATGCAACCACCAGCACCACCAGCAGCCCCAGCAGTTCCTGCACCAGCAGCACCTATGGCCCCTGCAGCGCCTATGCCTGCTCCTGCCCCGGCACCAATGCCAGCAGTAGCACCAGCAGCGCCAGCAGCACCAGCCCCAATGCCAGCAGCGACAGCCCAACCAAGACATCAGAGCACACCTGAGGTCCGTGAACGCCTACAAGCAGTCGGAGCAATCGCAGCAGCGATTGCAGCGGAAGTTCAAAAGGTAATTATCGGAAAAGCTCACGTTATTGATAACGTATTAGTGAATATCCTCTCCGACGGTAACCTTCTTTTCGAAGATTACCCAGGTTTGGCTAAGACTTTGATGACAAATACATTTGCCGATGCACTCGGTTGCGATTTCAAGCGTGTACAATTTACACCGGATTTGCTACCTGCTGACATCACCGGTACTAACATCTATGATGCTAAGAAGGGAGAGTTTACTTTCAAGCCAGGACCATTGTTCTGTAACCTTCTACTAGCGGACGAGATTAACCGTGCTCCACCAAAGACTCAAGCAGCTTTGCTTGAGGCTATGCAAGAGAAGCAAGTTACCATCGGTACAGTAACTCACAAGTTGCCAGCACCATTTATTGTTATGGCAACTCAAAACCCTGTAGAGCAAGAAGGTACTTACCCTCTTCCAGAAGCACAACTTGACCGTTTCATGTTCAAGATGTCTGTCGGATATCCTGACCGTGCTGATGAAGACGAAATTCTATCCCGTCGTATCTCTCGTGGAAAGGATGCAGTTGATGTCGATGTAATTACTGACCCACAACGGGTTATTGCAATGCAACAAGCTTGTGAAGACGTCTATGTCGATCCAGCACTTCGTATGTATATGGTAGAAATCGTAGCAAGAACCCGTGAAGATCCTCGTGTTCTAGTCGGTTCATCCCCTCGTGGTAGCCAAGCACTTCTGAAGACTTCTCGTGCAGCCGCAGCCCTTCGTGGCCGTGATTTCGTTACACCAGATGACATCAAGGGTATTGCAGAACTTGCACTTGCTCATCGTCTCATTCTCAAGCCTGAACATCAAATCAAGGGTCTTGAATCTGGTGAAATAATTAGAGGAATTTTACGCGAAGTACCTGTGCCTACTGTTTGAATTTAAACACTGTAATTATTGAAGAGGTGTTTTAAATGTGGAGTCGTAAATCAGCAATGTTAGGAAGTTTGGCTGTGTCCATGTATTTACTTGGACTCACCTTACGGAATACACAACTTGTTACAATTGCCGTAGTTATCTTTGTTTTCCTTACCTGGGCTGCCCTTTTCGGTGGCCATGCCGACGTCTCAAGTACTGGGCGTCGTGCAGATGAATGGAAGGGAGAAGAAGGAGTCGCTTTGGGTAATGTCTCTGCAATGCGTAAATTATCTAGCGCACGTATTTTCGAAGACGGGGAACTAGATGTAACGCTGCGAATGCAAAACCACTCTTCATTAGCCAAGATTTTAGAGGTAAAAGATAGAGTTCCAGAAGTAATGCGAATTAAAAAAGGTTCAAATTACATTTTGATGGAACTCGGTCCACGCCGTGAAACTATGATTGAATACACTGTTGAATGTCCACTACGTGGCTTCTATAGTCTAGGTCCTGTGGCTGTCAGGATTCAAGACGCTTTTGGATTATTTCACAAGGAAAAAGAATTGCATGTCTACAATGATTTCCTTGTGTTCCCTAAGATGGAAGACCTTAGCGATACATTCGTCAAGTCTCGTGTTCCGAAGATTTTCACCGGTGCGGTAAATATCAGAAACCCAGGTCCAGGTTCAGAATTCTATTCACTTCGTGAATACTTTGACGGTGACTCCTTTAGATCAATTAATTGGGCAGCATATGCCCGTACTGGTAGGCTGATGGTCAATGAGAAAGAACGCGATGCAGTATCGGATATTATTATCATCGTGGATTCAAGAGCAGTTTCAGAAACGGGACCTGTCTCTAGAAATGCCTTGGTTTATTCAACAAGAGCAGCAGCATCACTAGCCAAGTTTTTCTTGAGCCGTCGTGACTCTGTTGGTGTGATTACATATGGAAATGAAGTTGTCAGTGTCGATAGAGATACTGGAAAGAAGCAACTATACGTTATCTTAACCAAGTTATCAGGTGCAGTTGCAGGTGGTAATATTCCATTACAAGTCGTAGTAAATCGAATAATGCCGCATATCAACAAAGGTAGTCCAATTATCTTCTTGTCAAATCTTGAAGATGATCCAACCATTGTTAATGCATTACGTGACTTTAGAGCAAGGAACTTCGACGTAACTGTTCTATCGCCATCTTCTCTTGAATTTGAGTTTGATGCCAAGCGTCTTGACCGAACTGGATACGAAGTAATGAAGACTGAAAGAGATGTATTAATCAGCGAATTAAGCTCTCTTGGAGTCAATATTATGGATTGGGAACCAGATATGTTACTATCTACTGCACTTGCGGGAGCAAGAGGATTCTGAGGTGATTTTATGACAATTAATAAACCCATAGGAGATACTTCACACTTGTATGATGGAAAGACTGTACGTTCAGCAGCTCCTTCAAGAAAGAAAGCAGCAGGTCAAATGAACATTGGTTCTGAAATACCAAAGGATGCTATTCCAATAGTTGAAATTCCAACATTCATCGAGAGCCTATTAGGTGGGCCACTAGTTCCAAAAATGAAATTTTTACCACCGGATAAGATGGTTCAAAACCTTCAAATTGGAGTTTATGGGATACTGGTCGCTCTTGCACTTCTTACATTTATTGTTTCACCAGAAGAAGGTTCTCTTTGGTATATAATTTCAGGAAGCCTTGGATTCGCCTTTATTATGCAAATGTTGGTAATTACTTCAGCGACAGTACTTGGTTTCTGGGGAACATTCCAGAGAGATGCTCGCTTTTCCATTGCAAGCAATCTTTTATTCATCCTCGCAATATTGCGCTTCGCTTCATCAAAAGTCACATTGTCCAATGATGTGTTTGGATTATCGGAGAACCCTGCAATGCTATCAGTTCTAGTGGTAGTGTATGCGGTACTACTGGTAATGTATTTCGAATTATCAAATGGTGTAATCAGATACTCAATGCTCGATACAAGTATTCGCACAAATGAAGTATATGTGATGAATCCAAAGAAGATCGTTGGAAAATACCACCGTTCGCTCATTTTGAATCCAATTCTTGCAACAGTTCTTGCATTGATTGTATTAAACGCAAATAACATTCTTCCTTTCATCGTTGGAATCTTCTCTGAAGATGTCGCAATGCGCATGGAAGAATCGGTTGAATTGATTTCAGTATATGGTGTTGCACTTGGAACACTATTTGTATTCTTAGTAGTCGGTGGATTGTTTGCTTTGAACCTTCCAACCCACTTGCAGAATTACCGAGAGAATAAAGCAGAGTGAATAATTATCTTCATTGATGAAGGTTATTGCACAAGTTGTAATTTTGACTCATCTCCACCAATATTGATTTGATATCTTCATCTTTAGCCAGTAATCTCACCGAGTGAGGTGATTGGCTGAGTAATTCGAATTCCCATTTATTGCTAATCTCTTCAAACAATGCCATTTGCTGTTGTTCCGTTCCGTTTCCAACCAATGAAATAATTGCTGAATATGTTTCAACCGTAGGGGATTGGAAATGTTTTGCTACAATTTGTTGAGATTTAATAAGGTCATGCTGAGATATAATTAATCTCAATTCACCAGGTTGTGAGTGTAAACTCCAACAAGAGATATCCTCATTTGAAAAATCAACCAATAAGTGACCTAAATTTTTATTTTGCGCCTCTAAAGAGAGTGTCCCTATTGACAAACTAGCCACACTTGCAAGGCAACCAATTCCCTTTATCCTATATTCATCATAAATATCAGGTCCAATGGTTGTTTGTGAAAATTCTTTTTCTTGATAGAGGTGCATTATTTTTAAAGGAATTCCTACTGATGATAGGGGCTCTACTGTTGCAGGGTGTATGACTGGGGTATCCAATCTAGAAAGTTCCATTGCTTCTCCATATCCAAGATAATGAATGGCTGTAGTCTCTATCCCCCAACGTGGATTGATAGGTAGTACTCCTGCAACATCTTTCCATAAGATCACCTTTGTTGCATCAACAAGATTGGCAATCGCAGTAGCAGTATGATCACTACCACCGCGACCCAATAATGCCAACTCACCATCATCACCCTGACCGAACCAGCCTGTAATCACAGGTGTTCCTTGCAAAGCAGAAAGGTCAAGATTTAATTTTGATGCTTGCAAATCTACAGTAGGTGCAATTCCCTTTCCTTTTAATCTTAATCCAATATCCTCTGACCCGACCGGGTGGGAATCTATTCCTCTCATGTTTAGGAAATGCGACACTACTAGGGCACTCAATCTTTCACCAGCTGCTAATAACCGGTTCTTTGCGATGTTATCTTGCGGATTCACCGCAAGTTCAACCAACGAAGTTTCAATTCCTGCCAGTACTGACTTGAACAAATGACCTACCTTTGAGTCTGCTAATCCGGGTGCAAAACGAAGGTGTTGTTCTTCTAAATCATGGACTAAGCGACCTGCATATCGAGGTTCATGCGCTGCTCTGAGCAATCTATCAGTTGTCCCCCATAAAGCGGAAACGACTATGATTGCTTGTCCATCAGTTTGTTGAATTACCTGTGAAATTCGTTCAAGGTCAGAAGAATCACGCAAGCAAGAACCTCCAAATTTGTGAACTGTAATCAATTCCTTATTCATCTAGATAACCTCCTCTTAATGCTAAATCAGTTAAAATGAAAGTCGCCATTGCTTCAACAACTGCTACTGCCCGTGGTCCTATAACAGGGTCATGTCTCCCTTTTATCACAAGATTCTCTTCTTCACCCGTTTCTAGATTCAAAGTTAATTGTGGTTTTGCTATACTGGATGGCGGTTTGAAAGCAACATTAATTTTTAGAGGTGCTCCACTGGCTAATCCAGCAATTGCACCGTCTGGAGAATCACCTTTCAGTTTAGGCTCTGCCGCAGTTCCCCCCCAAGCATCATTATGTTGTGAACCGAGCATTTGTACGGCATTGAATCCTCTACCAAATTCAACACCCCTCGCAGCAGGAATCGACATCATTGCCCTTGCAAGAGCAGGTTCAAC
>DAJY01000126.1:7759-10085 GCA_002499015.1 Euryarchaeota archaeon UBA242 | reverse complement strand
CAGTGAAGGTGAAATCTTGCAACCGATTCTATCATGGGATGACCTTGTTTGGTCTGACCCAGATGGCGGAAAAATCATCCTCCATGGTACATTACCAACCGTCATCTTTCCTCTCAAAATGAGGCCAAGAGAATCATGGCATGGAATCGCTTTGCTCGAATCGCCAGATGTGGTCGATTTATGGGTGCAAGAAGAGAAAGATGAGGCAGAGTCGCCTGGTGTCAATCTCAATTACAGTCTTATTTCCGGTGGTGGATTGGCAATTTATCTAGATGATGTGACGGAATTGGAAGGGGTCGTTTCAGGAAGGTTCCCTGACCCCGAACCGCGTAGGTTACATCGCAATGCTGTGCGTCACGAAAGACCAGTATATTTCATTGAACCTACAGCCGATGATGAGGAATGGTATGAGCATCTAAGCAAGGAAGCAAAAGCCGCATCTCATTGGAGAAAATTACTAGGGATGATCAGCCTTGGTGGAAAATGGCGCAAAAGAATGAAGAAGAATATCTCCGAAGCGAGAGAACCACCGAAAGGCGTCACAAAAAACATGGCTTCAGCAAGCGTATTAGCGCTGACTTGGTGGCAACTTTCTGAATGGCTAATAAACGATTCAATATCTTTATCTCGAGATAATCGTTTTGCAGCAAGATTACGCGGTGCATTAGCGGATTTAAGAATACAACATGGTGATGATGCTACACTGATATTACCAATGCAAATGGCATGGAGAAATGCAATTTATTCAGCGCTGGATGGGCAAAATAAGGTTGAGGAGATTTCTTCATCCCCCCCCGGCTCGGATGACACAGAGGAGGAGTGATTATGACGCCAAAAGGTATCGATGTGCGAGTTGAAAATCATCTTGTTCGTTTTATTTCACGAACACCTATTGACCAAGATGCAGTTGTTGCACAACTGGGTGGAACTGCAACCGGTGGAGTTGTAATCAAAGTCTTAGATGCTCCTCGTGCAACAATCGTTATCGACGCAGATGGGAAGATAGTGGTTCATGGAACGCAGCGTGTTGAAACTGCGCGTGCAGCTGCTAAGGAGTTTCTTTTACAGATGGGCTTAGATGATTCTGGGCTTACTACTGAATTAGGTCCGATGGTCGCTTCATTTGATTTTGAAGAAACTATCGCTGTTGAATCAATAACAGGAAATGTTGGCGCAGGAGAGGCAGAATATGATGCTAGACTAGGTTGCACTATCGTCGTGGATTCAAGGCACGACATCACTCTCAACATCTGGCCAAACGGTCGCTGTATTGCAATTGGAGTGCGCTCTCCTAAGATGGTTGCAATGGCTGCGGTATATTGGAAAAGCAAATTCGCTGAAAAAGGATATTTTATCCAAAGAGTTTGATTATAGCGTTGGTTTTAGCACAAGAGAGAATAGCCATAACCCCGTGGCAATAATAGGTGAACACGATGAGTGAATTATCCAACTTATGGGATGGACCGGTTACCGACAACCATTTCCATCTAAATCGTAAAGGTTTATTTCTCGAGGCTGCTCGTGATTTTGAGAGGTTTGGAGGAACGGATTTAGTCCTAGTACATTGTCCAGATTTCGCATCACCACCTACTACCAAGAATGGTCACATCGACACATATGCAGATACTATTTCGATGGCTGAAGCAGTGCGCAAGGAAGTAGGATTAGGGGTTAGAGTCGTATTAGGACCACATCCTGCTGCATTTGCACATCAATTAGATAATGCAATTAAAAGTGAAAACCAACAAGGTATTGAAAATGCTGCCAATAATTATCGCGATAGCATTGATGCTGCATTGGAGTTTGTCCATGAAGGAAAAGCGCATGCTATTGGGGAAGTCGGTAGACCGCACTGGCCAGTATCAAAGCAAGTGTGGGATATGTCCAATCAGTTATTATCGGAAACAATGCATATGGCTAGCCAAGAAGGTATTACCTTGCAGTTACACGTTGAAGGTGAATTGGAATCTACATATTCTGATTTATCACAAATGGCGATAAAGTCTGGAATGGATTGTAAGAAAATAGTAAGGCACTATGCTCCAGCAAATATAGATGCACAAATAACCAAAGGAATCACTCCAAGTGTGCTGATTGGTAAAGGTGCCATTGAGGAATTGATGGAGAATATCACAAAATCAAGCCATGGATTCTTACTAGAGACCGATTATATGGATGACCCAAAACGTCCAGGTGCAGTATTGGGTCCAAAAACAGTTCCAAAAAGAACGAAACAACTGTTAGAACTCGGAGTCGATGAAGAAATACTGTGGAAAACTCACCAAGATTTGCCAAATCTGCTATATGGCGATTCAGTACGCGCATA
>DAJY01000126.1:6762-7448 GCA_002499015.1 Euryarchaeota archaeon UBA242 | reverse complement strand
TGTGGTGCTGACCCGGTAATGAATGTCCACCCATCATACTACGAATCAGTTGAATTGACTTGTACAGTTAGTAACCCCTCGTCAGCTGCAGAAACAATTTCAGTTGAAAAAGAGTGGGATGCAAATAATGTAGAGATGATTCTGTCGGAAGATTCGTTCGAAATAGAAGCAGGTGAAGAAGAAGAATTCACCATCACGTTTTCAGGTCCGACAAAGTTATCAGCAGATACCAGTTATTCATTTACACTAAACGCTCAAGTTGATAACTGGGCTGGGATACCATGGGATTCATTTAATGCAAACGCTTCATATGAAGGCGATTTCACAGTTTCCACATATGGGATGGTTGAATTAGAGATGAGTGATAAAAGTGTTAGAACTTTAGAGTTGGATGAGCAGAAATCCGTAACATTCCAATTTTCCAACTATGGTAATGATGAAGATAAAATTAGAGTCTCTATTGCCAATGAAGCAGAATTAATTGAAAATGGCTTTAGTTTCCCATTGGGCTCATTTATTGCGGAAGATGTAGCATCAGGGGGAGTTTCTTCAATTCGTGAACTGACAGTAAGTGCGCCTTCAGAAGTCACTAAAGAGATAAGAGTTCAGATGATATTACGTGCAGAAAGTACTAATGACAATAACGCGGAATTCAGTGAAATAGTAATTACTCTATTAGTAGAAAA
>DAJY01000126.1:4664-6425 GCA_002499015.1 Euryarchaeota archaeon UBA242 | reverse complement strand
TCAGAAGGTTCGATAGTGCGTACAATAGAACTTCCTGAGATAGAAGAAGCGACTAAACCTGTTGTTGAAGATTTAGACGAGTTAGATGAATTTGATGATATGTTCGATGACTTAAGTGATGAAGAAGATGATTTAGATTCATTTCTAAATGATCTATGAATGCTCAGTTCGTAGTTGCGCGGAAACAGCCGCGTTAATGTTTTCCGCACGATTATAATGTGGTGTTTTAAACGCATCAAATAAGATGCACATTTAACCTTTGATTCGTGGTGCGTCGGCCTATTTGTAAAGGTATTAAAATCTCCATATTACGTTGTTAATCAATGGTAACAGTCAAAGGGTTGGTGTAGCGGGCAACACCTACCCAATGAACAGGTGTTGTTATGCTCGGACTGCAAGGAAAAACCGCATTTGTTTTTGGCGTAGCAAGTGAAGATTCAATCGCTTGGGCGATATGCCAACATTTGGCTGCGTCAGGTGTTACGCTATATCTCGGTTATCAGAAGAGATTTATGAGCCGCGTATTCCAATTAAAAGACAAATTACCACAGATAGCGGGCTTCTATCCACTCGATGTTGCAACCGATGCAGATACCAAAGAATTCTTCGATGCATTTTCTGCCGAGAATCCAGGTTTGAAAGCAGATATTTTGATTCATGCAATCGGTTTCGCACCACGCTCATGTTTTGACCGGCCGATATTATTTGTTGAAGATCAAGATATCAACACAGCGATGACAATATCTGCAAATTCATTGCAAAGATGTTTAAAATTCGCATTACCCTATCTAAATGAAAATTCATCAACAATCACTCTAACCTATGCTGCGGCAAATCGCTTCGTTCCAAATTACGGAATAATGTCAATGGCTAAAGCTGCATTGGAATGCTGGACCCGTGAACTCGCTTGCCACTTAGGCCCAGATGGTCACAGAATCAATGCGATTTCATCCGGACCGATTCCAACTCTAGCCGCTGGAGGAATCCCTGGATTTGATAAAATACTTGACCATGTGGAGGCAAATGCACCTCTGCGCCGCAATGTAACCCAATCCGATGTCGCCGGTGCAGCAATTTGGCTGGCAAGCCCTCTTTCAAGCGGTGTGACCGGCCAATGTATCTATGTTGATGCAGGCTACTCAATTACGATGGTTCCACAAAGTATTATGGACAACTAGGTGGTGTTTCTATGTCTATAACTACTGCAGATGGAAAGGAATGCGAAGGTCTTGAACAAGGACCTTTTGAACCGATTGCAGTAATCGGTCTGGCTGCTATAATGCCAGACGCAGAAAATTCTACTCAGTTCTGGCAGAATATTATCGATGCTAAAGTTAGCATCAAACAAATCCCAGAAGGTAGATGGCCGGGTCCTACTAACAATTTCTGGAGACAAGGTGGTCCAGGGGCTGTTGAGGAAGGCTTCACCTATTCCAAAATCGGTGCATTGGTTGACGGTTATGAATTTGATTGGAGAAGATGGAGGCAACCGCCAGGGACTCTTCCTCAGATTGATATCTGCCAGCAGTGGGCTGTCACAGTATCGGCAGATGCCATAGAAGATGCAGGTTTTGATGGAGAATCAAAAGATATTGACCGAGTTAGAACTGGAGTTGTTTTTGCAAATGCATTAGGTGGAGAAAATCGTAATATGTCAAATATTCGTGTTTGGTCAAACCATACCAAACAATTGGCCTCTCAACACGGATTACCAGATTCAAATATGGATTCATTCATTGAAGATGTAGTACGGGGTACGCC
>DAJY01000126.1:2272-4428 GCA_002499015.1 Euryarchaeota archaeon UBA242 | reverse complement strand
ATGGATGCTGCTTGTGCATCGTCTATGGCTGCGGTATTGGATGCTTGCAGATTATTGCAAACAAGACAGGTCGATACAATGTTGGCGGGGGCAAGTGACCGAACAATGGACCCTGCTACATTTGCCAAGTTCAGTGCCATAGGCGCATTATCAGCAACACATTCCACTCCCTTTGATGCTAAGGCAAACGGGTTCGTAATGGGTGAAGGCGCAGGTGTATTACTTCTCAAGCGCCTAGGTGATGCAATTCGCGATGGTGATGAGATTAAGGCTGTAATCAGAGGGATCGGTGGTTCTTCTGATGGCCGAGGTAAGGGTATTACTGCTCCAAGTCAAAGAGGACAGATACAAGCGATGGCACGGGCCTACAATCAAGCGGGATATGATGCATCTAGCGTTCAGTTGGTTGAAGCTCATGGAACCTCGACCAAAGTTGGTGATGCTACTGAACTATCAACACTGTCGCGTCTATGGACTGGATTTGATGGTGGCGACCATATTGCAGTCGGTTCAATAAAATCACAAATTGGACATCTAAAGGCCGCAGCAGGAATTGCAGGAATAATGAAATCGATTCTCGCATTACATCACAGAACAATTCCTCCGAGTGCAGGATTTGAAACACCAAACCCAACAGTTGATTGGGAAAGCATACCATTTTTCGTACCAACCAAAGCGATGGAATGGCCTAGACCGGAGTCAAACCCGAGAAGAGCCGGTGTTTCTGCATTCGGTTTTGGTGGAACTAATTTCCACATCGCTCTCGAAGGATATGAACCAGATTATCACACACCACTGGCACAACAGTGGCAACATCGATGGGATGCATATTCTCAACCTCTAGATGGTTCCCAAACTAAACATACAGGTGATGCAGTTGCAGCCTCGATCTTGGATTCCACGGCAACACCTTCAATGACTCATCAACAATTAAAACAAATTGAAGGTGGAATGTTATTGCTTTCAGGCAGCGACATTGGCCAAATAAAGCAACAACTACAATCTATTTCTTTCCAAGGACCTAATTTTGATGAGGACCCAAGAGGACTTCGACTTTCACAAGCACTCGACTCCATTAGTGGGGATTATTCTCCTTCTGATAAGATTAGAATGGCGCTTATTGCAACATCGTGGTCTGAATTCAACAAACGTTGCGCCCTTGCATTGAAAGCGATGGATGATAAAGAGAAATGGGGATTCTTACAAGCGCAAGGAATTCTATTAACCGATGATGCAGCGCTACCTCCACAAGCCAAGGTTGCCCACATGTATCCTGGTCAAGGGAGTCAGTATGTGGGTATGACACACGACCTTTGGCAGAGATACACTTCAGTCCAAGAGGTTTGGAAGCAATCCGATGTGACCATGACCGAGGTCTTGAACGGTGAAAGTTTGTCATCATTTATTCTTCGTTCAGGATTGAACAAGCAACAATTGGTTGAAGCGGAACACAAATTGAAGCAAACAGAATACACTCAACCTGCAATGTTAACAGCAGATCTAGCAATTGAAAGAGCACTGAATGACCATGGCCACAAACCTGATATGGTTGCCGGACATTCTTTGGGAGAATATGCCGCGTTGATGGCATCGGGTATTCTTGATATGGATGGTGCACTACGTGCAGCAGCAGCTAGAGGCACTGAAATGGGTGCAGTAGAGGTTGCTGACAAAGGTTTGATGGCTAGTGTTAGCGCACCCTATGCTGATGTTGCAGCGATTATTGAAGAGATTGATGGATATGTTATCGCAGCCAATAAAAACTCGCCAAAGATGACGGTCATCGCTGGTGAAACCGAACCGGTAAAGGCGGCTATGGCTGAATTTGAAAGTCGTGGATTCCAGTCAGTAGTCTTAGCAACAAGTCATGCCTTCCATTCCAAGATAGTAGCGCCTGCCAATGAACCGCTACGCCGATTCTTAGAAGAACTTGAGATACGATGGCCAACTATTCCAATCACTGCAAATGTAGATGGTCAATTTTATCCTATGTCTGGAGATGGAGATGCCAAACAATCGATACTAACTCAATTAGCACCTCAAATGGCATCTGCGGTTGAGTGGACAACACAAATTCAAACAATGTATTCAGCAGGTGCACGAGTATTCATTGAAGTCGGACCTAAGCGAGCATTGAGTATGTTTGCAACTCAAAT
>DAJY01000126.1:1244-2041 GCA_002499015.1 Euryarchaeota archaeon UBA242 | reverse complement strand
GGCCCTATTGAAGCCCATCAAGCAAGCACAATTTCAACCTTACAAACAAGTTCTTCTTTGGAAGATCTACGCACAGCGGCTCGCCCACTTCCAAGTGGTGCAGCACAACCAGTTGTTACAACAGTTGCACAAACCACTACTGTTTCCTCCCAAAAAGATCCTGGGCAAATTGCTACGGAGGCAAAGAAGGCCTACCTTGGAGACCGTCTCTCAGCATTATGCGGTTATCCAGCAAGATTCTGTAATGGATTGGTCAATCTTCGTCTTGGACTTGGTTTATCCGATTCCGCTATTGGTAATCTGTTGCAAACCATTGCCAATGAATGTCAAACAGAGGCAGAAGTAGATGTCAGCAGCGCACAAACTGCGGAAGATATTTCGCATTGGATTACATCAGTTCCTTCACAATGGTCTGCTAAAACTAATTTAACGAAATTGCCTACTGCAAATATTTCTCAGCAAGGCGCTACAGTAGTTACTGCTGGCAATGATACCATGGCAAACCGTAGGGCAGACCCGTATGTTATCACAGGTGTTTCCCTTGGTCTTCCCGGTGGAGAGAAAGTATTCGACGAGGATACCTTTGAACGCCTTGTCCGTGGTGAGACTTGTATTAGCGAAGTTTCAGATGAATACAAACAAAGGTTGCTTGACAAGAACTTAGTTCGCCTAATCAAAGGAAGAGATGGTTCAGTCAATATGGAGAAAGCAACTGAGTTTAGCGATATCCCTCAATTGGCGGGTCTCAAATCCGCCTTTGATATCTCTGAAGAATTCGGTATCGACCCGAAGGTAGT
>DAJY01000126.1:0-983 GCA_002499015.1 Euryarchaeota archaeon UBA242 | reverse complement strand
AGAAGTTGGCAAATCCCTCAAGTGCAAAGAGATAGAACTGGAATCGTCTTCTCATCTTGTTTCCCTGGAATGCAGATGGCCAAGAAACATGCTAAGAATAATGGCGATGATGGTGATGGTCAATTTGACCGTAGATATCTCTTCCAAACCCTCAATATGGGCCATTCACAATTTGCCCAATATACTGGTATTCGCGGTCCGAATACAACAATCAATCTTGCCTGCGCATCAGCCACAGCAGCGTTTGGTGTTGCAGAAGATTGGCTTGCAGCAGACCGCGTAGACCGAGTTGTAATTATCTCTGGTGACGATGTTACCGGCGATGATATGTGGGAGTGGGTCGGAGCAGGATTCGCAGCCTCAGGTGCAGCAGCAACCGGCAATATAATCGAAGAAACAGCACTGCCGTTTGACCGTCGCCGTAATGGGCTCATCTTAGGGATGGGTGCTGCTGCTTTCGTAGTGGAGAGAAGTTCTGAAGCGGCTAGCCGTGGAGTTCAACCGATAGCAGAACTATTAGGTTCTACCACTGCAAACTCAGCATTCCATGGAACTCGCTTAGATGTTGAACACGTCGCAGGAGTTGTCAATAATTTCGTTGCAGATATGGAAAAGCGCTGGGGAATAGACAGGCATGAGTTTGCAGCAGATACCGCTTTCTTTAGTCATGAAACATTCACTCCGGCCAGAGGAGGAAGTGCTCAATCCGAGGTAAAAGCATTACGCGATACATTCGGTCATAGTACAGATTCACTAGTTATTTCCAATACCAAGGGATTCACTGGACATCCGATGGCAGTTGGAATTGAAGATGCCAGTATGCTATACGGAATGAAGACAGGAAGAATTCCTCCTATCGCTAATCACAAGGAAAAAGATCCGGAATTAGGAGATTTGAATCTATCCACTGGCGGAGATTATCCAAATCTGCGCTATGGACTTCGCTTTGCAGCAGGATTTGGTTCACAAATTGCCCTTTCACT
>DAJY01000069.1:3011-4724 GCA_002499015.1 Euryarchaeota archaeon UBA242 | reverse complement strand
AACATGGCACATTACGCCAGTGGTAGGTGAATAAAATGATCCAAACAGATTTGTTATTGATGGATGGTGATTGTGGGTTATGCACCCATACGGCTGTTTTTCTTCATCCGAGATTAACCGACAAAACAAGTATCCGTTTTCTCGCTATTGAAAGCGAAGAAGGACAATCCCTAATCGATACCTTTGCTGAAAAATTTCAACAGGCAGATTCGGTTTATCTCATTAGAAATGGTAAGCCATACATGAGATCTGCAGCAGCAATACGTACCCTTCTCTATCTCAAATGGTACTATCGAATGTGGTATCCACTAGCATGGTTAATCCCATTGCCAATTAGGAATATCGCCTACCGTATTATCGCCAAGTATCGCTATAAAGTTTTCAAACAGCCATCGACTTGTGTCTATCCCAACCTCTTGCCTTGAATTGAAAGTTTTCTAAGTGATGGCGCCAAGGGGTGACAATGCAAGAAAGGTCGGGGTTCAAAATAATCCTCGCCATCCTTCTTGCTCTTCTGGTTGGTTCGGGCTCTTATGTCATCACCGCCAACCTCAACAAAACTGAGGATAATAAAGAAAAACCGATTGAATGCGTAGATCAACAAATTCTGACTCAAGAGGGTTGTATTGACCCAGAACCACAACCAGCGGACTGCACAACTTTTCAAGTTTGGCGTGACGGTAATTGTCATGATATAATTGCGCCACAGAATTTGACATATGGTGCAGAAGTGATGCAATGGACCATCGGAGAATTTCACACACTGACTCCATCATTTGATGGCGATGGGCCAGATGCGTGGATGGTATATCCGGCCTTCCCATCATTTATCTCGCTTAATGAAAATAGTGGCGAAATCATTGCGGCCCCACAAACCGAACACAGTAGTACCACTCACGCCATTATCGCTTCAAATAGTGGTGGTGTTTCAACTACTAATCTTACAATTTCAGTAATTAATATTCAGCCAATGTTTAGTTACCCTTCACCGCAATGGACTTTTGTTTTGGGGTATTATGGCGAGTTACCATTGCCACTAATTGGAGACATGAGCATAGATAATTGGGATATAACGCCAGAACTTCCACAGGGTTTGATAATCGATTCAAATGGGCGAATTGGTGGAACTGCGACTGTATTGGGCAGCACAAATCACAGTGTCATAGCAACCAATTCTGGAGGTTCCGTAAGTGCTGAAATTCAAATCATTATAGTTGATGAAGCCCCAGCACTTTGGTATGCGGCACTAGGAAATTCTGCTTTGACTTTAAGCAAAGGAATTGCAATGCAACCACTCATAGCCACCAGTTCACAAGGGCCGGTCATCACCTGCAATAGCCAACCACAATTGCCACCGGGATTAGAACTTGCAACAAATTGTAATATTGAAGGGACTGCAACAGTCTTGCTCAACCAATCTGATTTCCTAATTACTGGAAGTAATAGCGGAGGTATGAGCCAACATAACCTGACTTTAACCATCATCGATCAACCATTGTCGAATATTTTGTATGGAGTAGGAAATTACATCTTTGCAAAACAAGTAGACGCTGTTGATATTGAACCATCTTATGATGGCGGAGTTGCTTTGGGTTGGGAAATTCAACCACAACTTCCATCCGGCATATCATTCAATTACAGTTCAGGAGCAATCACCGGTACTGCACTAGACGTCCATCCAACTACGGCATATACTATCTTCGCCAACAATAC
>DAJY01000069.1:0-2702 GCA_002499015.1 Euryarchaeota archaeon UBA242 | reverse complement strand
TATGCCAGCACAGATATAATAGTTGAATCAAATCAAAGTTATCTGCAAATCAATATTAGTAATTTAGGAGATACAGTAGATACATGGCAAAGCTATCCGCCTTTACCATCTGGTCTGAATTTTTCAAGTGACGGAACAATCTTTGGTAATACAAATACTCGTGTACCTCGTAATACTTACACAATATATGCTAACAATTCAGGCGGTTCATTTGAACTACAGATAAATATTACAGTTCATGATTTTGATACAGATTGGTCAATGATAACCGACGGGGTAACATCAGTAGATTACGGCTCATCTTGGCCATCTCTAATATTGCCATTTGGTCAATGGTCCTTCCCAATTCTTTCCGACTGGGACCAGCGACCTATCGCTTCAGCAGCATACGCTGGACAAGGCAGAGTAGTTGGTTATGGCCACGAATCATTTGTCGCTAAAAGCAGTGGTTCAGAAATGACCCTTTCAATAAACGCAATGAAGTGGGCTTGCGATGGAGTCGGAACAATTGGATTATGGAACGATTTCAATCACTTTGAAGATGAATTAGTAGCTGAAGGTTTTACTGTACTAACCTCGGTCACTCCAGACCAATTAGCAGGCTTGGACTGTTATGTTGGTGAATTTTGGAATGGCTGGAGTGATGCTCAGAATTTGAAAATTGAGACCTTCTTAACATCAGGTCATGGCTTAATTTTGGGAGGACACTCTTGGTATTGGTCTTATTCAAATTCAGATGTTGCTCATAATTATCCTGGCAACAAAATCGCACCGACTACAGGACTATTCGTCTCATCCAATTCTGGTTCAGTTCAATTGACACTTGGCACGACAGCTCCGGATAGATTGTTACGAACTATTCCCGCTATTACTGCTTTACAAAATCACTTCACAACAGGACCATTGATCGCTACTTCCGATGCAACGACAGTGGAGAAAACAATATCTCGTAGCACAGCAATGCTTACTTTAGATTTCAATAATTTTTGGAGCCCACTTCGCGATATGGTTAATCTCACAGGATGGACTCAAATTTCTGATAATAACGAGTATGATTTAGGTGCAGATCCTATTGACGACGTTCTACTTGCCATTGAAGAAGGACTGTACCTCCGCCTTCCAGCAAATGAATTAATCGCCCATCCAAGTTCTTCAGATTTTCCTGGAGCAGTTCCTACAAATGCTGCAAGAGTAATTGCAAATGTTACAGTTAATGGCAACTATATTGGCTTGCCAAGCGGCTTTGGTTATGCAGGGGCGAGAAGTCATGGTATGATGGGAACTGGGCTATACGCTGCTGCTGGCGAAGTGATTAACATCACAGTACCTTCGAGTATTGTTGACCAAAATGTCCGTATTCAAATTGGCGCACATTCAGATTCATTATGGAATAAAGATAAACTCGATAGACATCCAAAGGTGCATCGTATTTGGGTAATCGATTCTACAACCATGCAAGTTGGCAACACCTTTGGAGGATTGATTTACATCACATTCCCACCAGATTCCACCTTTGGAATGACTAATGTTACAATTGAAAATGCTGTACAATCACCTCGCTATATTGTAGGGGTTACCACTGCTCAACAGTGGAATACTACACAGAGAAATCTTCCAGCACCTTGGGCAGAAATAGAAGGGGAATTCTTCATTCTAACAGTTCCATCTTCCGAAATAAGAAATCTTGACAATACTGTTGAATTGATGAATTGGTGGGATACTGCACTGCAGATGGAACACAATCTAAGCGGTTATCTTCCTTGGACTCGGGTTGAACGAGCAGTCTTTGATATTCAAATTAGTGCCGGCTGGATGCACTCTGGATATCCATTCATGGCGCATACAGTAAGTGTTGCAAACGTAGTAAATCTAAGTCATATGTCTACCCAAGGAGATTGGGGAATGTTCCATGAATTGGGGCATAATCATCAATGGATGGCGGCAACATTACCAGGTAATACTGAAACTACTTGCAATCTTTTCTCAGCCTATATCATGACCGAATTAGTAGGAGTTGATTTGGGGGCAGGCCATAGTGCAATGAGTAATTCTAGCCGCGAAACAAGGACAGAGACTTACTTTAATGCAGGTTCTCAAATCTCTCAGTGGAGTGTTTGGACCGCCTTAGAAACTCACATGATGATACAGGAACAATTTGGTTGGCAAGTCTATACATCTGCCTTTAGTCAATACTACAACGCCTCACTTAGCCAGCCAACAAATGATGCACAAGAATACAATTCATGGGCGGCTAGAATATCTAATGAAACAGGAATGAATTTGATTCCATTCTTACGCGCATGGGGCTTACCGATAGATGATGCAACCTTTGCTACAGTCGACCATTTACCAGTATGGAATGACGACCCACTAAGAGGCTGGGTCTACGATTACCCATCAATTTTACAGAATCTTTCTGTAAGCAATATTACATCTTCTTCCTCAACTCTGCAGTGGGATAATTATGATAATGGTACAGATGTAAACCAAACTATTTGTTGGGGATTATTTGATGGAGCAACAACCAAATCCGCATGGACAACTTGCTCAAGTCAAGGGTTAGCAATAGTAGGTTCTGAGCAAAAAGACCTAACTGGATTAGCAACATCTTCAACTTATTATTGGCGAGTACTAGGTGAAGGTGCTAGTGGAGATCATTGGACAGATTCCCAGTCATTCTCAACGAATTGACATTGAACACA
>DAJY01000087.1:17016-23425 GCA_002499015.1 Euryarchaeota archaeon UBA242 | reverse complement strand
TGCTTAAATCCACCACGACTTTTCCAAGGTAGTTCAATCTCAAGTTTAGTAATCGAGACTTTTTGATTTCCTGCTTCGATTGAAACCATTATTGCAGGGTTAGGAGTTTTCTTCCAACCGACATTGATTTTTGGCATTCCTTTTTCTCTAATAGAGGCATTGGAATATACGATAAATGCGATAGCCGTTGTAAAAAGAATCAAAATAATCGGCATTAAGAACTTAGACGATTGTGGATTCGACCACTGGTTCGGAAGTGGAGAGTTATACAATGCAAGAAGACCTGTTGCTTCATCATCTCCTTCCACGCTGCCAATGAATGCCAAAGTCAAATGCCATCCCAATGGATTTTCTTCTAAATCAATACCTGCAGCGATCAAATGTTCCTTTGGCATTACCCAAGTCGTATTGGTGATATTATTTGCTTCAACAGAAAAACCGACCTCCGGCTTCATATCTCTTATCAAATTCTTAATCTGCCTTCCATGGATGTCCTCTGCATTATCTTCACTAAGGAAAATGTATAGCATCGTATCATCGCTCAAATTGACCATTGGTTCGAATTCGGCTTGAATCTTGACTTCATATTCACCTTGTTGGTTTGTTGTCAGAATGATATCTCCAGACAATTCAATAACAACTTCTTGAACAGAAAAATCACTTGCTCGCAGTATTGCTTCATTAATATCTTGAAATTGCTCAATATTAGAATTCAATACATATTGAGCCTGTTGTTGAGATTGTTGTTGCATTCCAAGTTGCCCTGCTCTTGCCTTTGCATCATCATCGGGCCAATCAGAACCGGTTTCATCAGACCACTTCCACCAACTTAGGGGGAGGACATCATTTCTGGCCTGATATTGCCTCCATAGATCCTTTTGTTCATCATCGTCTGCATTAGGAGTATCTTCAATGAATTGTTCTACTAATACGATGTTCTTGGAAAGAGGGGAAGGGATTGCAGTCGAGGCAAAAACAACTTCTTCAGGTTCGCTTTGAGCAGAAACAGATGAGATCAACACCGGGGCTAATAGGAGCATAAAACAAACTAATGCAATTAGCACTGAATGAGAATATTCCTTAGGATTGGATATCATCATAGTTAGTCCTCATTCTTCTTCTTCCTCAAAAATGAAAGGCAAACCTAACTTCATTCGTAAAATATCTTTGCCAGTGTCGTCTATCATCATCGTAATTCTTGCACCAGACCATGCTGAAACAACATGTTCGACTTCATTGATTACACAACCGAATAGTAGAGGTCCTGGTTCGGGGGCTTCGATGTCTAATTCTTCAACGAATTCTTCAATCAATGGCGCCCACCCTTGTAATAACCGTTTGAGGGTCTTCTCGGAAATATTGAGTAGTACGTCACCCATATGTTGTTGGATAGCCGGAATTGATTCTTGCCTAGTCCGCCATGTGCCCCCTTTCTCAGTGAAAACAGGAAGACCAACATGAATGATTTTCATTGGATGAAAAGTTCCTTCCGGCCAAATATTTCCTTTCTTATTCGGGCATTTCTGCATGAAGAGTCTCTCATATGCCATAGCCGGGGCTATATTTGTTCTTTTTCCGCGATGCCACCATGACCATCCGGGGTCATTTATTTTGTATCTTGATACCGCCTCATCGATTATGTCATCAGAAGCGGGGAAAACTGAATTCCGGTCCGGTTTTGGATGGTCCAACATTTTCGGTTGCCAAGTTGAGTCGGAAGGTAAAGCGCGTTTGTTAATGAATGTGCGAGCAATACCTTCAGGTGTTGCATCTTTTTTATGGACAAACATTGCAACAAAGAACCCGCTAGTATTGTTGTCTTGATGGCGTAATCTACGGCATAACGGCAATAGTGATTCGATTTCAAGTTCTTTCGCAATATCGAAGTCTTCTTCCAAATCAATATTTTTTGATAATTCAATTCGTTTCTGAGGACATAAATGTTCTGGTTTTAACAGGGGTAACGCTGGTAATGTTCCATCAAAGGTAACCACTTTGCCTTCTTCATCTAAAATCTCCCAATCACTAATTCCCTTTTGTAAAGTTAGTCCTGGGACTAAACTTTCATCGATTGGAACTAATTGTAAATATGGCAATTGACGTAATAACTCAGCAACAACAGCTTCGTTTTCAACAGGGTCAATACTACAAGTCGACAACATCAATTTGCCACCAGGTGCTAACAAACTTGCACCTCTTGCTACAATATCGACTTGTAATTTGAATAAAGCGCGACCATTCTTGGGAGTCCATCCCCACCATAGGTTTCGGTTTTTGCGTGTGGTCGCATTGCCCGTGCAAGGAACATCAGCAACGATCGCGTCAAATCCAGGAGGTGGGATTCTCCCTAGATGTCGCCCATCGTGTTGCGAGATCAACATATTGCTAAGTGCCAAACGCCCTCTATTACTAACTAGCATATTGAGGCGACCAGATACTGGTTCATTCGCAACAACGACACCACTTGGTGCAATTGTTTCCGCTATTTGAGTGGCCTTTGAACCAGGTGCAGCACACATATCCAATGCCAATTGGTCTGGTTGTGGTTGCAGTAATACCACAGGAAGCATACTAGCTGCCTCTTGTCTTGTAATCCGTCCTGAATCATGCAATATTGTCATCATGTGCTTTGAATTTTGATTACTCGCCTTACCCCTTTCAAATGGCATTTGGAACGCATTATCCGAACCAAGCCATGATAGTTGAGTAGCGCCCATATCTCGTATTTGTTGTATTGTCCAAGCCCTATCGTTTCTATTTGATGTAATTCGCAGTGTCTCGGGAAGAGCAGTAGTTGCAACCTCTAACCATTGTTCCATTTGATAGCCAAGACTTTCAGCAAGACCTGCTAATGGAGATGATTTTGCCGCATCGAGGAGTTCCTCATCGTACCAACGGTCAGTCCCCATTAGCAGCGCCATCACTTCTCTGGACTCATAGTTTCCGCCATGCTCAAGGGCTGAATGCTTGTGCCACATACTATGTTGGGAGATGATGTACCTTGGCTAGTACCTCTATTCGCTATCTCTCTCATCACTTGGCAGATGACTCCGATAATTGAAAAAAAGGCCCTTGAAAAAGGAAAATGGTTGAAATCATTGCATAACTTATTGCCGCTTATTTTCCTTACATTGATAATATTAGACCGCTTAATTGCAGTTTTAACAAATGACCTTACCCATTCGGATATTGCCAAATATAATGCAGGTACAAATGCAATGAACGGTGGTCCATGGATGACTTTTTTGAGAGGGGATGGACTCTCAGAATTATCCTTGATGGTATTGTTAATATTTTCATTATTTGTTGAGAAGTTACCAAGTATTTCACAAAGTCCCCAATTCATTAGAACATTGGTTCGGCATAGGGTTATGTGTTTTGTTTCACTCGTTGCATTATTTTCATTTACGGTTTTCTTCCCCGATAGTTCATATCTCAATGCACAATCGATAACTAGCCAATCGACATGGCCTACCGACAGCATCGGTCCTCTTTGGTATGCATTGTTGACAATAGCAATTCTCATTATTGCAGCCGAATTATTTGCTACGAGCACAATAGCGGCAGTTAACGAGGGGCTGTCCAATTTGGCTAAAAAAGCGAAATACAAACTGGTTGTTATTTTTCCAATCGCAGTGTTCCTTTTCATGAAAATAGATGCGATCAAAAATATGGAGGCTGACGTTTGGTTAGATCTTGAACATGATTATCATCTTATTTTCATTTCAATCTTTTTACACATGGCAATTAGTTTTGCAACAATACTAGAACCTGCTAAGCAATTGGATTCTAAATTAGGTGCTGGTGATGGTAGGACAAAATCTTTGATATTTACTTCACTATTAGCATTCATATTTTTGATAATAATTTCCTTAATGTTTTCTCAATCGCTAGATATTTTTCCAGGTAATGGTGAATCATTAATGACAATTTGGCTGCTATTTGCAGTAATTGTCACTTGTGTTGCTTCAATGTTTTTACCGACTATGGGATTTGATGCAACTCCAAGACCTGAACTTTGGTGGGTAAGATTAACACTGAGTTTGTCACCATTATTTATTGCTGCATTTTCCCCATATGTGCTAATTTTATTGCCAGCGATTTGGTTTTCCTTGGCAGTGACATTGGTTATTCCATGGCTTGTAGAGGAAGATGTAAGGAATTTAAATTCAAAGCAATTGTATATTTCTATCGCTTTGGTAATAATTTTCGCCCTAACAATTGTACCAAGAATTCTCCAACAACCAGGTAATCAATTATTCTTAATATGGCTTTGTATGCCGTTAATTCCTCTTTTATTGAGTTATGTTTTATTGTATCAAATGCGTAAACAACAGCAATTAAGTGCATAAGAGGTTGCTTGAATTAATGGCTGAGGGTGTTCTAATCAGCATTCGCGACTGCTTTGTCGTCGCGCTTCTTATTAGTGTAACAGATTGGCTCAAAGAATGGAGTTAACCAACTCCAAGGGATGGGACCCTAGGATGACAAGAGCATTTAGAGAAGGCATAGATAGAAATCGGCGTATACTACAGCCTGTAAGGCGAAGAACTTGGAAACCGTTTAGAGACTTACAAGGTCTTTCGGTTAGGACCACATCAATTGGTGAGGCAATGGGTCCACTTTCAGATGTTCCAGCAATGGTGACCATTGAAAATGAACATTGGGTATTCCAACGAATCGAGGAAGGCGTTATTTACAATCTCACTCACCGATTAATAATTCATGAAGAAGGGGAAGCGAAAACAATCGGTGCAACTTCTGGTATGAAAACCGCAATGCAAGTGGCTCAAGCAATGGCTTCTAAAGAAGGAAAGATAGTTCTAATCAAACCTTTGTAAGATTATCAATTGCTAAAAGCAATGATATTATTCAAGCAAAGATATTCCAAATCGCTTGTACAACGCCTTCGTTAACAAGGTAAAAGAATACAGAGATTGCGATACAAGTAAAGTATACCTGGCCCTTGGTAATTTTCCAAGCATGTTCTGATTCTTCATCGAAATAACGAATTAAACCAGCGGCTTGCTGGATACCACTGCCATCGGACTTCTTCTTCTTTGCAGCCATTGTAACCGATGTGGGCGAGTGGCCACCCCCTTATCAACGCGACCCGTAAGTGAAGTGGACTAAAAAGTAATTATTCTTCTTCATCTTTTTGCGATAAATCCGCATTAATGGCGTCTTCAGTAGTTAATTCCACATCTTCATCAGTACTTTCGGATAAGTCTACAATGTCTATATTTTCATCAATTACAGCATCTCCGAACTGTAAAATATGCCCATCCACCTGGGATTCTTCTTGCATCTCATCACTTGTTTCAACTTGTGTTGCTGGGTCTGCACTGATCAAAGAAGCCTCAACTCTAGCCAGCGCACGGCTGACGGCAGGGGAGTTGTCATCTGCATGAGCGGCTCTTGATACATCCAAATCATACAACGCGCTTTGTAGCGAAGCATTGGCATTTTGCTGATTCCAATTTTTGATATCTTTATTCAATTTCATTCGCTTTTCAACCATACTCGCACGCTCAGCCATAATCGAAATTTCCTCCTCGATATTAGAAGATGCAACTTGTATTAAATAACGCCAAGATTTTTCATTTTCCTCGAGTGAAATAGATTCTTTTTGCACCCCTCTTCTAGCACTGCGCCGATGTGAAAACTCCCAAGGATTATGCGATAACGTGGCCACTAGATCAAAGAGAACCTTCGCTCGCTCCTGTAGTGGCCCAGTAATTTCAATTCTGTTTAGATATCCGGAATTGAATAGCCCAAAACCCCAATATGAAATAGATTCAACTGAAATAGATAAGGAACTACTTTTGCATGTAAGTCGCCAAACTTGTTCGTTAAATGAGGGCGGTTGAATAAAAAATGGAGTGTCTGGCTGGGATAATTGTGAAAGTAGGCGAATCGCTACATCTCCTAGATATACTGGCTTACCCATATGGAAATGTTTACTTCGTAATAGGTTACTTTCAGGTTCTATTTTGTGGTCGGCGGTGGCCTTTTTAACCTGGGCGAAGAGTACACTCGAATCAACACCAAGAGCCTCTCTCATATGTCCTATGTGTTGGCTTATAGGCAATCAATTCAACGGTTGTTGATTTTAATTGAATCAAAGTATTGAAGTGTGAGCGCTGTTTTCCATTACCATAGGGTGAGTATATGGCTGCTGAGGGAACCGATTCAAAATCTGGTAATTTATCTGCACTTCCTAATGTAAGCGCAGCATCTGCAAAAAAATTAGTAGCTGCAAAGATTGATAGCGTTGCTAAATTAGCTAAATCTTCCACCGCATCTTTGCAAAAAGCAGGTTTGAGTGAAGCGATTGCGGGTAAAGCGATCTCCGCTGCAAAAGCCGCAACCAAGGTAAAATCAGTAGCAAAGAAAACCACTACTAAGG
>DAJY01000087.1:3316-16673 GCA_002499015.1 Euryarchaeota archaeon UBA242 | reverse complement strand
AGAAAACCACTACTAAGGCTAAGAAAGCGGCGAAAGCAACACCTAAGAAAATCAGCAAGGTTGCTAAAGCCTCTCTTAGCAAAGTGAAGGATCTCGCTAAAGAAACTGGAAGAAAAGGTGGAACTATCAAAGTTCCAAAGAGTGTCGATCAGATGGATTGGATGAAGCGTTTGAAGAAACGTTGATTTCACTTCCAATCAATCGTAATAAACAAAAGCCGTTTGGCTTAGTTGTCTATTCATGCCGAGGCGTAAGTACGGAAGACTTCGCAAAACGGTAGAATTGCCTGGTAAAGAAAATTGCTCTCGTTGCCGATCTGGAAAGTATTGCCCAATAGTAGGACACAGCGGACAAGAAATTCATCCACACAGACAATGGTTTGGTCCTAAATTTATTTCTAAGCGTAAACAAAAGCGCAATTGAATCAAATTCCCAGTGAACTGGTAGAAGGCGTTGTTTCAATTAATTCCTCAACATCATGTTGCTGTTGTGCGGCTTCAGCTTCAATTGTTTTACGAGTTGCTTGAGCGCGATGGTATACTTCGCGCAGTGTTTGGTCTGAAATCTCCAAGTAATTCCTAGTAGTTGCTATGCTGGAATGGCCCAGTAATCGTTGAATTGAAACCAAATCAGCCCCTCTTTCAAGTAAACCGGTAGCAAAGTTATGCCTCAATACATGGGGTGTTAGTTTTCCTTTAGGGATAGATGCTTCAACAGCTAAGTCGTCCATCAATCTTTGAACACCACGAGGTTGTAATCTTCTGCAACGAGTATTGAGTAAGAATGCTAATTCATCTGTAGCGGCTCTTTCATTTCTTACCGGTAACCATGCTTTGATTCGTTCCAGTGTTCTATCTGTGAATAATACGAGTCGATCTTTATCGCCCTTTCCTTCTCTAACCCTGGCGGAGCCATCGGCAAAATCGATATCACCGAGATCCAGATTACAGATCTCACTCACTCTCATACCGGTGTCTAATAGCATAACAACAACAATTGAAGCAACAGCATTTTCACTCAACCGTGAGGCATCCAATACCATTGACAATTCTCTACGAGATAATACTCTAGGCAGCCTCTTACCGGTCTTTACTCTTCCAATATGGTCGGGCCATATTTGGCCAATCCACTTCAATAAATGCTTTGCAGCAGCGAGTTTAGCATTGAAAGTTGTGGGTCTTAAATCGGCTTGAGAATGAGACCAACGGTCTATTCTGCCATTCAATGGCTCCATTCGTGAAGCTAATTCAACAATTGTCATAAAATCATAATCATGTTGTGATAATACCTGTTCTCCAGGCAATGTAGTTTCGATTAAACTTCTAAGATGGCACATATAATTGCGCCGGGTATTTTCAGACTTATTTTCGGTACGTAATTGCTGTTGATAACAACTGATCCAATTTAGATCTTGTAAGTGAATTAATCGGTTTGGAAGGCTAAGAGATTCAGCATCCAGCCTTAGTTGGCTTGGTCTTATTGCTTTGCGTGACCGCATCTCTCTTCCTCCTCGTTTTTTGGCGAAATTCGCCTACCGCCGAAGCGGCCGTACATCCCATTTGCTCCTAAGAGCATGAAAGAGGACAGTGGCCTATCATAAGAAACCACCGCGCGCTAACAGCAAATTTCACTATACAGTTTGACGGATAATATTGGCAACACTGTATTAACTAATCGTAAATTAGTCGTAATTAATGGCTATTACTTGTTATTGTTCCCAATTCAACTTAAGATTCTTGTTTAACTTCAGTATCAATAACGTTCGGAATTTCTCCTATTGCTTGCCTAAGAGAAGAGCGAAGTTCTGTAAGTTCGCCATAGCAAATTAGAACATCGGCATATCTTAATTGTAATTCCGAGTCTGGATTCCATAACAACGAATTATCTCTTGACAATGCGAAAACAGGAACATCCCCACTGGTTTTGAACAGGTCACACAATTTTTCTCCAACGAGGTCCGGGTGATTTCTAATTTGTAAAGACACCATTCCTTGGCCAGGGACAGTGCGCATCAATTGGTCTAAATCGACTTTAGAGAATGAAGCTTCAGAAGTGACGAAATCAATAATTTCACCAGCGACATTCACTCCACTAGCCTTCTCAATTCCTTCTAGGCCAGGTGATGAATTTACTTCTAGAACCAACGGGCCGCGGTCGGATTCAAGCAGATCCACTCCAGCGATATTTAGCCCTAATACGCGGGCTGCACGACAAGCAACCTCTGCGATGTCGTCAGATAGGTCGACTTTTTCTACTGTACCATTGAGGTGGTAATTACTTCTAAATTCTCTACCCCTTGCCCTTCTACGCATACTAGCAACTATCTTATCGCCAACGACTAGGACTCGAATATCTGTGCCATGTGATTCTGCAATATATTCTTGAATTAAAATCGAACGTCCAGTCATTAACAATCCTTGAACTAGATTCTTTGCTTCGTGCAGAGTATGTCGTAAGAAAACACCTTGCCCCTGTGTTCCAGAAGTCACCTTGATGACGACTGGTAGTCCTCCGACCGAATCAATAGCGGCTTCAATATCTAATGTATCTCGCACATAGGTCGTTCTTGGAACTGGAATATTGTTTCGCGCAAGAATTTGGCTGGCGTGTAATTTGTCACGGCTTTGCAATATTCCTTGCCCAGTATTTGCAGTCCATACATCCAATTGCTCCAAATGTCGTAAAACTGCGACACCATGTTTTGTGATGGAATGCCCAATTCGGGGAATTATCGCATTAAATGCGAATGGTTCACCTTTGTACCTAACATTGATATCACCATTCGCAACGAAAAGGGAGAATTTCATTGGATCTACAACTTCGACCTCAATTCCTCGCTTTTTACACTCTTCAACCAATCTTCTTGTACTATACAAACGGGGTCCACGTGATAACACAGCAACACGAATTCCCATGTCACTCGCAAATAGACCTCATTATTGAGCCCATCGCCTCTTGCGTTAGTTGACTTTCCGTTTCTTTCAAGTGCTTGGATAATGTGGCAGCGGATATGACCGACGATGAGCAGGTAGAACTCGCCAATGAGATTGCTGTCGATGAAGACATGGATGAACAATTAGAAGACATGTCATTGGAAGGGCGTAAGGCGGCATTAAAACAGGCCCGCTGGAATGTTTTCTTGTTTCTAGGAATCGCAGCAATTTTGTTTGGTTTTGCATTGTTCCCAATGCCGTTTGGAGCGGATTACGATGATTTCACCAATTCAGCGGAGAAGGAGATTGGATATATTTGGGGATTGCCAATACCGGGTGATGATTTTACAGATGTACCAGTTACGATCTCAATAGATGTAATTAATCCTCCAACTGACTCCGATGTTTTACTTGGCGCCTATCTAATACAAGCGGATGATTGCCAAAGTAATCTTGGAGAATTTACTCCAGTGGCGAGGAATGGAAGTGGTCATACCCATCATTATCAGGTGACAAAAGATACTCCAAGTGCGGGTGTAACATACGATTTTGAATTTGATGTTGACCCTGCCTCCTATTGCATGATAGTTCAATATGTAGATTCGGATGGAAACAACCTTGGTGACGCAAATTCTGATATGAAAGTTAACGGAAAGATGTGGCCTAACCAAATATTCGCAGGAGTGCTTGGATTATGCTGTGCACTCCTCTCAATCTTTGCCTTTATCGGTGCTCAGAAGTATGGTGAAACTGTGCGCTCTATGCTAGAAGGCACCGATGAAACGACCGAATCCAAAGTATTATCTGAAATCTCCAAGGATAAAATCGCAGTAGGACCTGCCGGTGCACCACCTTCAGGACCAACAGGTGGGCCAACATCAGGCCCGCCGGGCGCTCCAGCAGCAGAAGTGGAACAAAATGAACCAGTTGCTGAAGAAGTAACAGAGGGCACTGGTGAAATATTCGAAGAAACCGATAACGGTTATTATTTCAAAATATACGCTGATGGCACCTATGCACAATCAGTCTATGTCAAATCAGAAGATGGTTCATTCAGTGCTTACGAAGAATGATAACATCTTTATTGCCGATTTCAATTAGCAACCTTGCCTTTTTGACAACCCTTCGCGAATGGCCATTTAATTGACCCAACAGGGGCAGGTCTTGAAAGGGATTAATGCGCGCCATTGGTTTGGAGTTCACTATGGTGGTAGAAGAGACATCCTCTTTGACGGTTGCCAAATTGAAGGCCTTATGCATTTTGAATGATTTATCAACTACAGGCAAAAAAAGTGTTTTAGTTGAAAGGTTACTAGAGTTTGGACTCAATAGAAGTGAAATTGGACTAGATGTAAAGAAGGCAACTAAAGCACAAACTTCCAAGAAAATAGAGCCCGTAGTAGTCGAAGAAGAATTTGTAATGTCATTGGAAGATGAATCTACATTAACTCCCGAAGAAGATGATTCTGAAGGAGATCAAGTAATTTTACAAGATCTAGAATTTGCAGAAGAGGATTTCATCGATGCCGAGATTCTAGATGCAGATCTCATCGATGAAGTAGAGGTGGAAAAACCAGCCCCAATTCCTCGCAAATCAAAGGGTAATGTCAAACCAGCAACTCTTCTTGATATTATCAGGCGTCCACAAGTTGCTGCTGTATTACTGACTGCAATGATGCTTGCAGCTGGAGGTTGGTGGTTCATCAACAATCAACTCGACCCATTTACAGGAGACCCTCTAAAATACGGTGACGAGATGAAATATTCAATTTCTGATGGAGAATTTATTGCAACAGAAGGATTCTTAGATTTAGTATTAGATAATATAGAGACTGAAGATGATATCTGTAAAATCCGTCTAGAATATTCTGGAATGGGTCTAACTTCTATTATTGAAGGTGGTGCGGATGAACTATCTTCACAAAGTACCATGGATAGATTAGGTGCGGTTTCAGTGCGTGGTGGCCAAGGTGCTGATTGGCTTGCAGTTGAAGCAACCAATTCTTTTGACTTTGATAGATTTACAGTACAGCGCCACTTACGTTCATCAATTCCGGGTTCAACCGCCTGTTCCGACACATTTGCCAGCGTCAGTGGTTCTTCAGAATTAGCCTTGACAAGTTGGACAGAATTAAGAGAACAATCATCTATTGCTAATCAGGTTCAATGGAGCGTAACTCTAGATGATGCTTATCAAGGCGACATGATGTCTTATGGAGTTGGCTCATTGTTCGGTGGACTAGAAACAATAGCGCCTGGATTTTCTCTGCTTTCGCAACCGGTTGAAGTCAAACAATTATTTGCTAACGATCTGATTGATAATGACGCTACTGGCTCTAACCTTGGATGGGATTGGAGAGTTATCGGTATTGAAGAAATTGGTAATGACCCGATGTGGAAAATTACAGCAACTCATCATGACTTGGAAGCATATTGTCTTGGTTCTGCTTCGATGACTCTTTGGGTTGGGGAAGACAGTCCCTGGGTTGCTAAGCAAACAGTAGATGTAGTAATTTCAGGAAGCGACTCCAATCGAGCAGGTTGCTCTACAACTTCAAAATTACTAGGAGATTATGTATTGCCTGATGGTGAATTAGAAATCCACCATACCTTTGATCGCATTACTCTTAAGAGGGGTGTTAAACTACTTGATTTGGGTAAGAATTACGATAACCGCCCTCAAGCAAATGAATTCCAACCAAGTAGTAATGACTTAGTTAATTGGGGCGATTCAGATACCCACCTTCCAGATGAATCTGATAAAAGAGGCTATAATTTAGAACAATCAATTCAATGTTTAGATTATTTTTCAGGTGAGATCACCGGGGCAACAGCTGCATTGAACGATGACGGTTATATCTGGCGAGCAATCGATGAAAGGGCAAATGGTGCGACCACCTGGAATATCTCATGGGTGGCGACTGACAATACAGCAGGTTGGGTTAAATTTTCAATAAGCGGTCAAGCCAGCGAAGAGAATTGCAATTATCTTGACAAAGGGGCATATGATGAAGAAATATCACATAATCGTAATTCAATTCCAAGCGTATTGAATCTCAGTATGATGGAAGCACGATTAATGGATAATTCTCGTTTCCCACAGTTAACTGGAAATGATAAACTCTTCACCACCGGTGGAGATTATCATCCAGAGACAAGGATGGGATATTTGGTAATGGTCCCAGATAGCGGGTTAAATTCAATTCTCAATAATTTTGTTGATAGTTCAAGCGGTGTAACTACGGTTGACATGTCGCGTGAATGGGATTCCGGGCAATGGTCTAATCATCTTTCTTTAGTTGCAGATGCAAGCGATGGAAGATTGATTGGTTGGAACCTTATTCAAGGGCCATTGTGAGGTGATTATTATGGAAGAGAAAATTGGTCGCGGTTTAGACCACCTCATTGAACAAAACTCTACGGAACTAGAATTCCTTTCCGCCTATGGCTCAGGAGCGATCGAATCAGATGTAGATGTGAATTCATTGTTGGATGCTCTTGTTCGCTTTTTGAAAGCTGGAAAAGTCAAAACAAAGCGATCCGGTGACAAAGTAACATTTTCATTTGGAACAGCAACAATGACGGATAAAGGCCTACTCTTGGAATGTAAAGGGAAGAATTTACCATTGGTAAATAGTGATTTAACGGAAGTTGGTTTTGTTGATGGTAATCTATCCAAAGACAAGTCAAGTGTTTCAGTAGTAATGCAAAATTGGAATTACGAGCAGCGACGCTTGGTTGAACGTTTAGTAGAGCATCTCAATTAATCACGACGGTAATACGCGATTGCCATCACAATAGACCCTAGTATAGTCGGTAATGCAAATCCTGGAAGTATGGCGCTCTCGTCACTAGCCTTACATCCGTCTGCGGTGGAATCTACGCCACCCCATGCATCATCGTTAAACCAACAAGATGACCATGTTTTGAACCAATCTCCTTGGGGGAAGTTTTCCTTATCGCCGTTTTCATATTCGGCATTAACTCTCCAATTGACATATGTGTGGTCAGATTTAGGTTTGATAGAAATTGCATAGTTTTGGCCCTCTACAACGCTCTCTTGTGGAACTGGAGGGTCACACACACCATTATTGGTGCAGACTTGAGTGGTAATTACAAATGTAGTTCCATTTGCGTATACCTCATCATTCATTCTAATTTCAATGTTCCAATCTTTGCCATCGACGCTGGGGTTCGTTCTTTCAATGAGTGAGAAAGGCACTTCTGATTCATCCGGGTTTTTATCAACGCCTCCAGTTAACGCGGAACTAGCAACTAAAGGAGATATCAGGGTGATTATCAACAGCAATGAGATGAGGTGCCGGCCGTTCATATCACTTGCTTACACCGATACTTCTTGATACTTACTCAACTATCCATGCCCCAAAGTTCATCGCCAACCCAATGAAGAGTTTTGATTCCCTTTCCCTTACTAGAAGCAATTAATTCAGAACTATCCATGGTTGTCCAACCAATGGCAAGAGGGCGTTTATGTTTCATATCACGAATCCAAACCAAATCCCCAACTTCAATACTTGGGTCGGCATCTTGAATTCCAGCCACCATACAATCCGCACCATTCATCAAGAATGGAATTGCACCATGGTCAACATTAACCCATTTTACAGAATCAGAATGTTCTAAAAATCCACGCAGAGTCAAAAATGCGAAACGCTTTCCGTCATCATTTTTTAATTCAACCGACTTGGCTATTTTGTCTACAAAAACCATTTGCCAAGGTCCATATTCAGCCATTTCAAGGAAAGCGCCATCTACGGCCAAATCAATCCCAAGAGCAGATTCTAATTCTTTTAACAGAGGCGCGATTTGTTTTCTGCGGACTGGGCGTCGCTTTTTGATATACCATTCCTTTGCCATCAATGAATGCTATAAGTTACTACTTTTGACCCTTGGCACTACCAACTTGTTCATTTAGGGTTTTGTATTGGGTAGAGTTATGGCACTATGGTGTACTATCCGAACTTTTGCTAAACACGCTGAAGAACTTGGCAATCAGCAACCGATCGAACCGGTATTTTTTGTCAAACCACAAAACTGTATCACACGACAAGGCCCATTGCAAATTTCACAGCACCCTGGAGAAGTTCATCATGAGATTGAATGCATAATTCGTTTGGGAAATAATCTCCAACCGGAGGCAGTAGCAGTTGGTTTGGATTTGACCGATAGAGTTGCACAATCAATATGCCAGGAACAACAAATACCTTGGGCCAAAGGAAAGTGTTTCACAGGCAGTGCGGTGATTGGTCCGTTTTCTGATTGGACAGATGATATGCATTCAATGGTCGATGAGGAAAAAGGACTGGCTCTAATATTAACAGTAAATGGAGTGGTTGTTCAGCAAGCACCTCTTTCACAAATGAGCATTACTCCGAGTATGCAACTCGTTGCACTGCAGCAGTGGGCACCGGTCCGTCCTGGCGATTATTTATTCACAGGTACGCCTGCAGGAGTTGGGCAATTACATGCTGGAGATAGATTAGTTGCAATATTGCAGACGATAGATGGCCGTTCAGTATCGCGCTTTGAAGCGAATTGTATCTAAGGGTTGCTTTCATATATGGTTGGCCGGTCGGATGGAGTCGTAAGGATTGGATTATTATGGCACAATGGCATGGAATCTCTCGTCGCAAACCCTCAGGTGGTCGTCTAGTTCGGGCTCGCAGCAAGCGTTCTACTGAAATCTCGACCGAAAAGCAATTCGCATTAGTTGGCGAACCAAAGCGCAAAATCTATCGAAAGACCGGTGGAAATATCATGGTTCGTGTCATGTCGGAAAACCGAATTTCTCTAAATGATACCAAAACTGGAAAAACAACACTTGCAAAGATTCATTCAGTAATTGAGAACCAATCTAATCCAAACTATGTTCGTAGAAACATTCTGGTCAAGGGAGCAATTATCGAAACCGACAAAGGTCGTGCACGTATTACTTCTCGTCCAGGTAAAGATGGCGTTATCAACGGCATCCTTCTTGAATGATTTGATAACCCTGTTATCCTCACCTGTATGATGGGGCATTACCCCAGTGAGGTGAGATGATGGAACACAACCCCGACAGACTCAGTATCTGGCCAGGTTATTTTAATGCTAAACTCTCACGTCGCAAAGGTCGCCGTGTCCCAAAAGACGCATCGGTAATCAAACCAGATTTAGAAGGATTATTTCTTGCGGCAAGAAAAGTAGGCCTTCGTAAAATCAAGCGCGAAGAAGGAACTAATCACCCGCGTCGGCCTCATGCTGGTGAAGGAAGGTTATGGGTTTCCAAAGTTGGTTCCAAGCAGAGCATCGGTGCAAATTCAAAAGAAGAAATTTTACAATTAATCGGTGGCGAATGGCGCCAGATGCAACGCGACTTGAAAGAAGCACAGGCAGACCGAGAAGAAAAAGGTCCACAAGCAGGTGACCGCCGAGCACGCTCACAAAGAAAAGGAAGTAACCGCCAGTCAATCAAAGAACCTTCTACAAAGAAGAGTTTCAAGAAAAGGGGATTCAAGAACTGAATTCAATTTGTAGGTACTTCGTGCAACCAACCAAATGTATCAGGTGAAGTTTCATTTTGTATGCTAGTTAATTGATCGTAAAGAGTAGTTGTAATCTCGCCTGGAATTCCATTACCATATACTGTTTTCTTTTCACCTTTGGTTATCGAACCGATAGGAGATATTACCGCAGCAGTTCCGCAACAGAAAGCCTCATCAGCAGTCATTGCGAATTCAGCAGTTACCTTTGTTTCAATTACTTCCATTCCATTCTTCCGAGCTAGTTTGATAATTGAATCACGAGTAATACCTGGCAATATTGTTCCAGTTAATTCAGGAGTGTACAATACCCCATCCTTTAGACAGAAGAAATTAGCAGCACCGACTTCTTCAACGCAGGAATGTGTTTCAGCATCTAGATAGATTACTTCAGAGTAACCAGCAGCCTTCGCTTTCTTGCTTGGCATCATTCCAGGGGCATAATTCCCAATTGCCTTGACCCCACCAGAGCCACCAGGTGCAGCACGGTGATATTCTTCTGAAATCAGTAAATCAATCGCAGTAACTCCGTCTTTGAAATAAGGTCCTACCGGGGTCACATAAACCAAGAATGTGTATGATGGAGCGGGTGAAACTCCCAGAACAGGTCCTGAACCCATTAGCAATGGGCGCACATAAAGTGCGCCTTTACCCATGGGCGGAATCCACTTCAAATTAGCTGCAACTACCTGTTCAACAGCATCGATGAATACAGATTCTGGAACAGGTGGCATTTTCAAACGGTCAGCGCCTCGTTGCATTCTTCTAGCATTTTCTTCGGGCCTAAAAAATACAACTCTATCGTTTGCAGTTCGATATGCTTTCATCCCTTCAAACAAGCCTTGACCATAATTTAGAACACCAGCGGCTGGAGAAATTGACATATTTCCATATGGGCGTAAATCCCCAGGCATCCAAGCCTCATCTTGCTTAGTTTCTGTCAAATACATTGTATCTGTTGGTGTTAAAGAAAATGTCAGGCTATCCCAATCGATATCATTACTCATAATTTCACCAAGCCCACATTTGTTCGGGAGTATAGACACCTTTCAAGGGTTGTGGCCGTTTTGCTAATCTGTTGGGGAGGAAAAAGTTGGAGATAAATAGGCAGTGCTCAGGCATATCATGGTTAAGGACTGGGCGCCGTTTTGGTTGTTGGGGGAGTCTATGACCTGGCACGGCGACATCGGAATTATCAGTGGCCGTTATCATTCCACTGAGGTTGTAGAGGACGGCCAAACAATTCCCCGTACAGTGATAGAGTTATTTGGCCGCAGTAAAACTGGACAATCAATTTGTTTGCTAATAGAGGGCCTTTCGCCAACTTTTGAAGTGGCGAGTTTGGCACCATGGGATGAAGAAGGAGACTTACCTGAATATCTCATAAATAGACTTCATAGTTTGGAAGCGCACGCAGATATTGTCAGTTGTAAAGGTCCTGTAATGAAATTAACAGACTTGGGTATGAGGCCAACTTGGCAAATAGAAGTCAAACAACCATACCTCGTCCCTCAGTTACGCAAAACGTTACAGCAGCAAGGCTGGAGTATTTTTTCTGGAGATATTCCTTATTTGAATAGAATATTTTTAGATTTAGATATAGGGATGCATGTTTATGTTGAAGGACAATTAATCGATCAAAGAAGTGCTGATGATGAAGATGGTAGCCTAATGAATGCGGTAATTGAAGCGGGTGGAGTTGGCCGTTATCCGGTTGATATTACAGTTAGTTGTAATCTCTCCAATTTGATAGCAGCAGAACCATTCCCTGTCCCCTTCAAAGTATTTTCTTTTGATTTAGAGACCAGTATTGCTCACAATACTGTACTATGTGGTGCTGCTTGGATTGAAAACATGCAAGATGGTACACGGCAACAATTCTCATTCGTTGGAAAAGAATCTCATATTCTTGAACAGATGACTCTTGTAGTTCGGGATAATGACCCAGATATTATTACTGGCTACAATATTGATAATTTTGATTTACCACGGCTATTTGAGAGAACTGAAGTGTTAGCCAAGAAAATAGAATGGAGGAAAAGAGCCCAATTATTAGGCTGGGGCAGAGTTCCTCAAATTGAATCGGAATTGAATCGAACTAGAACAGGTCTAATGCCTAAACGGCAATCTAACCGTGCTTGGAATCTAGCAGGGCGAGCAATAGTTGATTGTTGGTGGCAAGCAAGAATTGCACTCAAGCCGCAAAGAGAAACTCTAAGTTTTGTCTCTAAACTATTATTTCCAGATGATGATGAACGCCACAAAATGGATATTGATGCATCAAATATGGATGTTGAATGGGCCAATCGGCCAGATGAAGTTCTTGAATATTGCATCAGAGATGCAGCTTTACCATTAGATATTCTAAACGCAATACAAGTCATCCGTCGTAAGGAAGCGGTTGCCAGTGTTGCTAAGGTCAATTTTGATACCGCTGCCAATGGTAGCACAAGTCAGTTAATCGATTCCTTGGTTATTCGTTTAGCCGATTCAAAGAATATCGCAGTGCCATTAACCGGTTCAGCAGATGCCAAAGAAGGTCAAATTACAGGTGGATATGTTCACGATGTTGAAGCGGGTTTGCATCCATGGATAGCGGTACTGGATTTCAAAAGTATGTATCCTTCAATTATGATCGGCCACAATATATGCTATACCACCAGAGTTGACTCCAATCAAGATATCCAACCTCTGGAAAGCGACTTGATACATACTGCACCGACCGGTGCAAAATTCCTTCATCAAGATAATCGTAAAGGATTAATTCCTTTATTATTAGAAGATTTAATGGCGCAAAGAGATGAACATAAAGCGGGTATGGCTGCCGCTAAAGCCAATCAAGATGACAAGGCTTTACAATTTCATGACTCTATGCAATATGCGGTAAAGATTCTAATGAATTCTTTTTACGGAGTTTTCGCATCAGGATTTTATCGTTTTACTCATCGCGATTTAGGTTCATCAATTACTGCATGGGCGCGTCATAATATCAAAGCGATAATCGCCAGTTTAGAAGAAGAAGATCATTCAGTAGTCTATTCAGATACCGATTCAATATTTGTTCGTTCACCGGTTGGTGAAAACGCAATTTCAGTTTTGAAAGAAGATTCAACCGAAGCAGAGATTGAAAATTGGAATAATGCAAAACAAGCAATGATAACTTTTGGATTAGATATAGCGCAACGCTTTAGCAAAGATTCAGCAGTATTAGAGTTTGAAAAAGGCCTATCTGTATTTTTCAGCCATGGTGCTAAGAAAAGATATGTTGGTCAAGTGGTTTGGCCGAGTGAAGAAATGTTAATTCGAGGCTATGAAACTCAAAGGACAGATACATTTTCCTATCTACGAGATACGATGAAACAAATGTTTAATTTTGCTCTGGCCGATGAAGGCGAGGAGTTGGTACAATACGCATTAAGCAGAGTCCAAGCGGTAAAAAACAAACAAGTTGATGCTTCAGAATTAGTTCTTTCAAAGTCTTGTAAAGGAACATTGAATAAAGATGGCTCTATTGATTTTACTAAACATTATGCAAATCCAGATTCTATGGCACAAGTTAGAATCGCTCGCGCTTTGATAAAAAAGGGACTTGGATTTACTCCTGGTATGAAAGTTGCTTATATTGTAAGCGATGCTAGTAATAGGCCAATGAATGTAGAGCCATGGCTTGAAGGTGAAGAAAATGGTGGCATTAGCGGGTATGATGAGATATTCTATGCAGAACGAACTGCTGCTGCAATCGGTCGAATAACTGAGGCATTTGGTTGGAGTGCCAAAGAATTAGTCGCGGGTAACCGCCAAACCTCACTATTTTCCTTCTAAAGCGTACTTGGGAAGGAAGGGCTTTTCAAACAGCAGGCTTAGCAAGAGAGTGATGAAGTT
>DAJY01000087.1:914-3102 GCA_002499015.1 Euryarchaeota archaeon UBA242 | reverse complement strand
GAAGAAAGCACCTCTTCAGGTGAACTATTTGCAGTTTTCAGTTTTTCATCAAGCAATGAAAATATCAGAGTCGGTGATACCGTCTCGTTTGATGCCAGTAGTTCAACTCCGGCCGATGGAAGTTTGACATACCGCTGGGATTTTGATGGTGACTTATCAGTAGATAAAACAGGAAAGACCGCCGAATGGTCTTATGATTCAGCCGGAACTAAAACGGTAATATTAACAATTTCAGATGGCTCTGGATCTTCAGAACAGATTAGAACTTTAACCATTGTTGATGCTACAGCAGTCGCACCAACAGCCGAAATAACTCAGTATAATGACGCTGAGGATTGCGAAGACAATGAAATCGATGAAAATACAAAAATAGTAGTGTGGATGTGTTATTACGATAAAAGTCAATCCGATAGAGATGTGTCAGAAACAACGACTATCTCATTAGATGCTTCTAATTCTGAAGCAGGCGATCCTAACGAATATATTCCAGATTATCACTGGGACTTAGATCTAAATGTTGATACAAATAACGATGGAGATTTTGAAAATGATATTGATTTGAGCGGTGAGTCTGTAAATTGGAACGATGTTCAACCAGGCGAATACGAGATAAAATTGAACATAGTAAATAGCCAAGGTTTAGTTGATTCTGATAAAATCAAAGTCTATGTCTCTTATGCTGCTAAATGGTCAGATTTTGAGATGGCAGGGAATACTTCTGCAAACAGTGAACCAAACAGCGAACTTGACTTCGACGTTACTATTTACTATGACAAAGATACTGGAAATACCATTCGTAAAGTAGTTGCTGAGTTAACTTATCCGCAGCAAGATGATGGTTGTATTGATACTGTCCCGGGCGAAGAGTCAAATTGCCGTGCACAGTTAGAGATATTTGCCTTCAATGAAGAAGATGAAGAGGGGGGCAATACCGCAAATACAGGATTAGATCAACGTGATGATGGAGAGGATTGCGATGAAGAAAACGATTGCGTACACCTCGTCATGTCATCTTATCTTTTTGGTGATGCTGAAAACGATAACACCTATGGTGATGGGGATTGGACTTTCGATATTAGAAATGATAAGCGTAATACACTTCAAGTGGAATCATTCATCATTAGATTAGTATATGTTTGACTACATTGCAATTCTATTGCGTAATTGCTTTGTGCTATCAATTTCTCTGCAAGAGGCTAAATAGATTTGCCAACCCACCAAAAAATAACACTACCATTAAAGGGCAAGGGGGGAATGAAATGGATTTGAAAGACACTGCTGAAAAACTAATCAAGGGTGATGTCAAAGGCGTTATTTCAGATGTTTCCAAGCAATTGGAACGGACAATCGGTTTGGTTGGAGTAATTATTATTTCACTTTCAGCAATGCTTGGTTCGGGATTATTCGTTCTTCCTTCGATCGCTGCTGAAACAATGGGGGCATCTGCGGCTGGAATCTGGTTAGCATATGTTCTAGCGGCAACAGTTGTATTACCAGGTGCAATTTCAAAAGCAGAATTGGCTTCCGCAATGCCAGTTTCAGGTGGGGATTATATCTACATTGAGCGAACATTTGGACCAATGTTTGGAACGATTTCCGGATTGGGTCTTTGGGCTTCTTTCCTGTTGAAGGCAGCGTTTGCATTGATTGGTTTATCTGCATATATGTACGTGATTACCAATTTCTTGAATATTGAATTGAATGCATTTGCCGTTTCAATGGGTGTGTTGAGTTTAGTAGTAATGATCAATATTCTTGGCGTTAAGAAAATCAAAGCAATTCAAGCACCGATAGTTGGCTTTTCAATATTATTACTGTTGTTATTATCTATTAAGGTGCTAATCACTGGAGAAGCAGATTTGTCAGTTCCAGCCAAGGCCGCATACAATACTGATGTTTGGTTACTTGGAGAAACAGCAGCTCTTGTCTTCGTTGCATATGCTGGTGTTACCAAAGTGGCTGCAATCGCTGAGGAAATAAAGAATCCAGGAAAAAATCTACCGAGCGGAATGTACATTTCCCTTGCAACTGCAACTCTGCTCTATTCAGGTGTTGCATATATTTTGATGGCTACACTTGCTGACGGGTGGTGGATTGGTGCCGATGGCCATGTTGTCGAAGACCCAATATATCTCTTCGCTGAACATGTTGGTGGAAAAACAATCGGACTAGTCGCAGCAGTATTAGC
>DAJY01000087.1:0-776 GCA_002499015.1 Euryarchaeota archaeon UBA242 | reverse complement strand
ATGGCACGTGATAATCTCTTACCGCAAGCCATTGAAGATGTCAATGCGAAATGGGAAACACCTCATTGGGCTATTATTCTCACCGGTGCGATGATGGCATTGGTCCTCATTACATTACCAGTGAAAGATGTAGCAAAATTAGCATCAGGTTTCCAAATAATGGTATTCATAATCGTGAATATGTGTTTGATAGTATTACGCGGAGTCAAGAAAGATCACGAGTGGTATCAGCCTACATATTTCGCACCATTATTCCCATTTGTACAGATTTGGGGGATTCTTGGTGGAATAATTTTGGTAATCATTATGGGTGAAAAGGCCTTCATAGGAGCAGGTGTTGCCATTGTTATTGGATTGATCACATATTATTCATATGGTAAAAAGCATGCCCACCCGAGAGAAACTCCATTCGATACCTTCAAACAAGAATTCCTTAATCCTACTCCTGAAGAGCATAAACGCCGTGAGGAAATGTTCCATATGGCAGATTTCGGTGGTAAGAACCACTTGACCATCAAAGAATTCCAACACGCATTGAAACATCTTGGATTCAAATATAATTCCGATGAAACACGCCTAATTTTCCATAAGGCAGATATCATTGGGGACGGTGTTATCGATATCGATGAATTCCTCAATAGTTTTGAAAAGGGCGATGAGGAATAAATCCTAGAGTTTAATTACATATCTTAAAACATTAGAGCCACTAGCGATGACTGATGAGAAGAACACGTATCGTGTCTACCATCGGACCATCTTCCGACTCCCCTGAGATT
>DAJY01000110.1 GCA_002499015.1 Euryarchaeota archaeon UBA242 | reverse complement strand
TGGTGGGAGCAGAGGGATTTGAACCCCCCCCAGCGGATTTCTTCTGAAACCACCTCTATAGATGAGGCTACGGTTTGCAGGATTGCAACAGGTCGGCGCTCCAGTTGGTCATCAACTGTCAGCAAACCCACTCGTCGTCATTCCTGTGCAACTGGAGCCCGCGATACTACCAAGCTATACTATACTCCCATAGATTGTACACTACATCAAGCCTTGGCCTGTCTGCGAGCGCGCTTACGGCGTCGTAGCTTCTTGCGTCGCCACTTCCACCGTTGGTTTCCGGTTTTCTTCCAAGCACGTGAACCTCGCTTCATAGTGAACAGGTCGCCGACTGACCATTCCTATATGAGTGCATCGGGTTATACCGCCCTTAATTCTCTACAACAATTCAGAAAATTAGCCTAATGCAACGCAGCATCAGCACCTTTTATTGGAAGCGGGCGTATCAGGATTCGAACCCGAGTTTTCGGCTTAGAAGGCCAAAGTGATATCCAAGCTACACTATACGCCCTTATCCACAGGCGGTAGCCAACTATTGATGAATGTTGCACATGAACAAATAGCAATTACATGTAATTATGATGGTAACAAAACCACTCAAAATCGTTTAAAAACAATAATTTAGGCAAATCACAAGGGTTTTGCACATTTGAGGCAGCGCTTTGGCTTTCTTACCGTTTTACGGTCCCAAACAAAGCCACAGTTTTTGCAATTCCAATGCGAAACTTTGGATTGCCCAAGTAACGCGTCTCTCATTTTCCGCAATAGAGTTGATTCACTCATTTTCGGAGCAGGTGCAAGCAGAGTAGTCAACGAATCATGCTTCTTTGAATGCAGTGTGAGTCCGCTAGCATGTAGTAACTCATGAACAAATGTATGCTCATACAATGAGATATCTTCTAGAAGTGCTGGGTGAAGTCCGATGGTGACTTGTCCTGGGTCAAGCCGTAACCTACGACGACGTAATAATTCGTTAGCACCTTCTTCAAAGCGAGTCATTCCTAAACGGTCATCACCAACCTCTAACCATACTAATTCGAATCGATCTGCTATCCAAGGAGTGAACACTGCTTCTAATTCACCAGATAATGATTTGATAACTTTCTCAACAATATTTTCAGGGACGTGAGGCGGTTCATCTGGAGTCTTGACATCACTCCAAATACCACCTGGATGTTTGCCCATATCCCTAGCCAATAGTAACTACATCATCAATTGATTTACGGAATTTTTGCAAGATGTCTTGCTCGGTCATCCCAAACTTCAACTCTCGGCATCTGTTTTATCTCCATGGTTTGAAGATTGATTGCACTCAACCATGCCGGTAATTGCTCCTTGTGAAAAAGGCAGGTGTCAATTCCAATTGACGCCGCTCTGCCATCCTGCAACTTAACTTCGGAATACCAAACCTTGCCATAAGAATCATCTGAATCGCCAAATAATAGCATTGTCGGAGTATGGCCGAATACCACTGTTCTGAGAGCATCTATTGGCATATCTGAATTGTGAAATGGATTACGAATCCAAAGATGTTCAGCCTCATCTTGCTCATCCAAATCAGTACGTGGGTCATAACCTGCGTGAACTAATCTCCATTTGTTGAGAATGATATGAGAAGGTAAACTATTCATCCATTTTTTATCTTCATCTATTTCTTGTTCTAAGGCCGTAGTATCCTCTTCTCCGGCAAAGTTAGTAAATGCTCTAATGTATGAAGCAATAGTTTCTATACCGCCATTTCTAAGCCATAAATTGCTTTCAAGATTGCCAGAATTGACTTTTGCAGTAAATCCCTCGACCATCATTTGTTCGTGATTCCCCTTGGTTGAATATATTCTAGAATCGGATTGAACTATTTTTACGACATTATAACTATCAGGTCCTCTATCGATTAAATCACCAACTACAACGACTCGATCCTCCTTTGAGAGGTTCAACATATCAACTAAATTATCAAACGTTATTGAGAACCCATGTACGTCACCAATGACCCAAACTGAAGCACCTTGGTCCAAACTTTTTTGCAAATCCTTTTCCATCTCTTTATTTCTCATACTAACTCTATATTATGCATTCAACACATAATAAAGAAAAAGCGGATTACACCGTTAATTCAGCGTTTTTAGTCCAAATATCATATTGAGCAATTGAAAATCCTTATGATGGTCCCGCAGGTGGACGGTTTGCTTGAAGCAACCTATGGGCGTGTAGATCAGTTGGAAGATCGCTACCTTGGCATGGTAGAGGCCGCGAGTTCAAATCTCGTCTCGTCCACCATTTGGTTCATCATAATTCTGCAAATGGTGGCCGTAGGCAACAAAAAAATTAATTGATATCCAACCTTTGTTGCCGTAACGTCCACCATTCAATCCATTATCAATTCGCGAAAAATTGAGGTATGCAACAAACGGATTAATCAGATTCCAACTAATTTTTTGCACAAACTTCCACTTTAATGATTCAAAATGTTCTAGTGTAAGAGATTATCACCCTCAACAGAGAGTTATTTGGCCATTTATTACAAGCGAGTTAATAGCAGGTGGTTTGGGCCATGCAAATGTAAGTCCCTTGTACCTACCATCCAAAGTGACTTTTTCAGGTGTTTTTATGTCAACTTTTCAATCCCTAGGCCTTTCGGCAAATATCCTAAAAGCAATAGAAGCTGAAGGATATAAGACTCCAACTCCGATTCAAGAACAAGCGATCCCACCTCTCCTAGAAGGGCGAGACGTGTTAGCAGTTGCTCAAACTGGAACTGGTAAAACTGCTGCTTTTTCGCTTCCTGTTCTTGAAATAATGAACAAAAGAACAGACCACAATAAATCAATAAAAGCACTTATTCTCAGTCCTACAAGGGAATTAGCCGCACAAATCGACCAACGCTTTTCTGCATATAGCAAACATATGGATATTTCTCACATGGTTATTTTTGGAGGAGTGAAACAAGGAGCGCAAGTAAGTAAACTTAGCAGAGGGGTGGATATTTTAGTAGCAACACCTGGAAGGCTTCTTGACTTGATTGGACAGGGACTTATCGATATTACAAAAGTTGAATTCTTTGTTCTTGATGAAGCAGATAGAATGTTAGATATGGGATTTATTCGAGATATTCGTAAAGTGATCCTACTATTACCGAAAAAACGTCAAAACTTGTTATTCAGTGCAACCATGCCGAAGACCATTGCTGAATTAGCAGACTCAATACTAAAAAATCCAATCACAATCGATGTTAGCCCAAAACAAAAAACTGTTAAACGTATAACTCAGAAGATTATGTTTGTAAGAAAGGCCGATAAGCGCAGATTATTGGTCAAAATTATCAAAGCTGAAAAGGTTCAATGTGCAATTGTATTCACACGGACAAAACATGGTGCTAATCGCTTGGTAAAACAACTAGCACAAAGTGGAGTCGAAGCCTCAGCAATACATGGCAATAAGAGTCAAGGGGCGAGAACTAAGGCTCTTGCTGGATTCAAAAATGGAGAGATACCAATACTGGTAGCAACTGATCTCGCAAGTCGCGGTATAGATGTCGATGATGTTACTCACGTTTTCAATTACGACTTACCAAATGAGCCTGAAAGTTATGTTCATAGAATAGGAAGAACTGCTCGTGCTGGAAAAGATGGAATTGCATATGCATTTTGTGACGAAAGCGAAAGTGGATATTTGGTCGGAATTGAGCAATTGACAGGAACTACAATTCCTCGTGATTTAACACAAGAGTTTCATTACGCTAATGCAATACCAAAGCCTGGTCAAAAGGCTGGCAATATCAAAGAAGCCAAGAGTTCAAAACCAAATAATCGGAATGAAAAAAATACTCCGAAGAAGGCCAGTTCTAACAATAATAATTCTAATCGAAGGCAAGGTGGCCCAACTAATTCTAATCAAAGCCAAGGTAGAGTAAATAGGAGCAATAACAACTCTAACAATAATCGTTCAAATCAAAATAGTAACAATAATTCTTCACAAAGAAGGAATAATAGCGACCAATCAAGAAGCCCATCTCGTAGAGATAGGGCACAAAATCAGCAAAGAGATGATTGAACCTTCAACGACTAATCAGTAAGAGTCTTGCTTCATTTCATCATCTTGCAATTGCTGCCAATCGCTATATTTTGTAATAGGTGGATTTTTCCTTTTCAAAACGAGTAATA
>DAJY01000105.1:971-5643 GCA_002499015.1 Euryarchaeota archaeon UBA242 | reverse complement strand
CAGCAGGGGCTGAATACCAACGTCCTTGGAATTAATTTATTAGATTACAGCATACTTTGTTCAATCCATTACATGTCTCTGAAAAGATAGGCTTCGGTTATAGGGTTACATTATATGCAATATGTTGGAGGCAAATACATGAACTGGAATTTATTTGCCGTATTCCTAATTTTAGGTTTTACATTTTCAACTTCAGGTTGTCTTGGAACGAGTGAGGTTCGTTACACTTACTCGATGGAAGATTCAACGGATAATACAAACTCGGATGATACCTCTGATATTCTGTTCACACTTACTTTAAACAGTGGAATGGATATGGCAATTTCCGAATTAGATATAATTGTCAAGCAAAGGGGCATCTCTCACGTCTGTGCAACCTCTGGTAGTGAAGGAAACTGCACTATAGTGCAGTTATTTGATTCAGATGAATCACTATGGGAGATTGGCGAAACTTTGACGATCAATGAAAATGGTGTTGATATCTGTTCGAATGATTGTATCATCACACTCGCTATCTCTGGTCCGAAAGATGCCAAAATAATTGGCCCGACCATCATCAGCACTTCATGAAAGTGATTCGGCGTCTATTGAAATCAATCTAATCAGAATGAGAATTGCAGTTACCATTATTCTTCCAAGTCAAGAAGAGTTACACCTTGTTCTACTTGGTCACCAGCATTGAAATTAATCGCAGTAACAGTACCATCTGTTGCTGCAACGATTTTATGTTCCATCTTCATCGCTTCTAATATCATCAAAGTAGCCCCAGCACTCACTTCTTGACCAACTGAAACCATTACTTCGAGAACTTTTCCTGGCATTGGTGCTGTCAATCCACCTTGCTCTTCACTGGCATTAGCCCCTGGTTCAATTCTTTCCAGTTTGAAAGTGTGGCCACTGATATGAATCCACCAAACATCACCAACCTTGGCTGCTCTTGCAAGATGCACTGAACCATCTGCAGTTGTTACTTGTAATCTGCCATCATTGAGAATCTGGCAAGATTGGCCTTCATACAACCATGAATCTCCTTGCTTAGAGATATTGACTTCAACTAATCCATCCGCACTTTTGAACTGGTTCTGCATCAAGGAAACCTCCTGTTCAAAGTGTGGAATGGGCTGACTGGACCATCGGATATGACTTGATTGGAATTGGAAGAAGTTCTGCGCTGTAGGCCATTCACCTCTGCACAAGAAGCAACTAATAGTGCAGCACTTTGAATTGATTGAGAAACATTAGGCGACCAGCCATTAGGCCAAAGTCTGTCGATAGTGGTAGTATCGGTTGTTCCGTTAATAACCTCAGATTGGTCGCATAATTCACGTAAGAATCTGATATTGGTAGTAGTTCCTAGAACTACAAATTCGTCCAGTGCTCTTCTCATTCGTTGTAATGCTTCAGGGCGACTTGGTGCCCAAACGATTAGTTTTGCAAGCATTGGGTCATAATTTGGAGTGACTTCATCTCCCTCTCTAACGCCGGTATCCAAACGGACACCAGGGCCTTCAGGGGGAGTGAATACTGCCAATTTTCCAATTGCTGGAAGGAAGTTATTGGCTGCATCTTCCGCATATAATCGCACTTCAATAGAGTGACCGCGTATCATCAAATCTCCACATGACATCGGTTCACCGGCTGCGATTCTCAATTGCTCTCTAACCAAGTCAACGCCTGTAACCAATTCTGTAACCGGATGTTCGACTTGAATTCTAGTATTCATTTCAAGGAAAAAGAATTCACCATTAGGCGCTAATAAGAACTCAACAGTACCCGCACCTTCGTAATCAACTGCTTGTGCTGCTGCAACAGCAGCACTTCCCATAGCAGCTCTTATTTGTACAGTCATCGTTGCACATGGCGCTTCTTCGAAAACTTTCTGATGTCGCCGCTGAACACTACACTCTCGCTCTCCGAGGTGAATAGTTCTGCCATGCCTATCAGCAAGAATTTGAATCTCAACGTGCTTAGAACCGGTTAGCAATCTTTCAATATAGACTCGGCCATCACCGAATGCTGCAATCGCTTCTCGACGAGCACCTTGGGCAGATGAAATCAATTCGCTTGGATCATGAACTGCCCGCATTCCTTTACCACCACCACCGCTTGATGCTTTGAGAAGAAGTGGGTATCCAACCCTATGGCTGGCCTCTTCAATTGCGATAAGCGCAGCCTCTTCTTCAACCTCCTCAATCTCTTCACCAGGAATTACAGGAACTCCAGCATTACGCATGGTGATTCTGGCAGTCATCTTATCGCCCATTTGAGTGATTGCTGCAGGACTTGGTCCGACCCATTGGATTCCCGCATCCCCTACCGCTTGAGCAAAGTCTGCTCTTTCAGATAAGAATCCAAAACCAGGATGAATTGCATCGGAGCCTGTTGCTGCTGCTATTCGTAAAATCTGTTGTTGGTCAAGATAGGTTTGTGCAATCGTATCTCCACTGAGTTGTACTGCTTCATCAGCTAATTCAACGAATAGTGATTTTGCATCATTGCTGGCGTATATTGCTACTGATGCAATTCCAGCCTCACTACAAGCACGGAGAATTCGGCAAGCGATTTCACCACGGTTTGCCACCAGAACTTTAGTCAGTTTGTTGGCCATAATTTCACCCCATCTATCGATTCAATTTATTGTTGATTACTCGCTATCTGGCTTCCAATTGGCTGGGCGCTTGTCAATGAATGAAGAAAGGCCTTCCTGTCCTTCGTTTGATGCGCGCATTTTGCTAGTGAAGTTAAGAGTCCAATCTCTTAATTCCGCATCACTCTCAGTAAATCTATCAAACTCTAGTGTCAATTGTTTTGCTAATGTTACAGCACATGGCCCTGTGGTTAAGACTTCAGCGATTACTTTGTCAACCTCTGCAATCATTTGCTCTTCGCTCTCGACCAACTTTTCAATAAATCCAGTACGCAACGCTTCTTCACCATCTATACGGCTGGCCATCATAGATAGTCTTCGGAAGCAAGCAGAACCTAATCTTCTGTAGACATAAGGTCCTATTACCGCTGGGAGAATTCCCAATTTCCCTTCCGACAAAGCGATTTTGATATTTTCGTTAGCGATTACATGGTCGCAGCAAGCGATCAATCCAGCGCCGCCGCCGAGTGCTACTCCTTGAACTGCGGCGATGGTAAAACAAGGGTGAGACCAAAGTCCGTTGAATAAACTGTCAAGTCTTTCAGAATCTGCACGGTTTTCTTCAGCACTATTAGCGCCAGCATCACGCATCATGTTGATATCTGCACCTGCACAAAAATGGCGCCCTGCACCTGTGATTACCAATATTCTCAGCAATGGTTGGCCGTTTTCATCAACCAGTGAATCCAAAGCACCAGCGCTTCTTTGTGCTGTCCATTGCAATACTTGACATAACTCTGTTATCATTTGAACGTTAAGTGCATTGAACTTGTCTTCACGGTTTAGTGTGATGTGGCAGGCAGAACCTGAAATCTCTACACTAATTAATTGCGTTTGAGGTGGATTTTGCATATTTACCATGATTAAAACTCCAATTGCATTTTTAATTTTCTAATTGCATTATCACATTCGGAATACACCGAATTTATCATCAGGCATTGGTGCATTTCTCGCTGCTGCCAAACACAATCCCAATACATCTCTTGTATCTCTAGGGTCGATAATTCCATCATCCCATAATCGGGCTGTTGAATAGTATGGTGAGCCTTCTGTTTCGTACTTGTCCAATATCGGCTTTCTAAATCCATCTAACTCAAGTCCTTCCATCGGAGGCAATCCTTCTCTGGCCCTCTGGTCTTGTTTGACCGTAGTCAGTACATCAGCTGCTTGAGGGCCGCCCATTACTGAAATACGTGAGTTTGGCCACATGAAGAGGAATCTTGGGTCATAGGCTCTACCACACATACCATAGTTGCCAGCACCGTGAGAACCACCGATAATAACTGTGAATTTAGGAACATTAACACAGGATACTGCAGTTACTAATTTCGCACCATCCTTAGCAATTCCACCTGCTTCGTATGCCTTACCGACCATGAAGCCAGTTATGTTTTGCAAGAATACCAATGGGATTCCTCTTTGACCACACAACTCAACAAAGTGAGCACCTTTCAATGATGATTCAGAAAAGAGAATCCCGTTATTGGCGACGATTCCAACTTTATGGCCATGGATATGAGCAAAACCACAAACCAATGTTGTTCCATATCTGGCTTTGAATTCATGGAATCTTGAACCATCGACTATTCTCGCGATTACTTCCTTGATAGCCAGTGGTGTACGGTTATCGCTTGGAATTAGACCTAGTAAGTCATTGACATCGTGGGCAGGTTCTTCAACTTCAGCAAAGGCTGCTGGTGCTAATTGCCTTGGACCGAGATTCTCAACGATATTGCGAACCATTCGTAATGCTTCAATCTCATCTTCTGCGAAGTGATCTGCAACACCCGATTGAACCGTATGGACTTCAGCACCGCCTAATTCCTCAGCAGTAACCTCTTCTCCAGTCGCTGCTTTGACCAGTGGAGGGCCAGCAAGGAAAATCGTTCCATTGCCTTTGACGATAATAGATTCATCCGACATTGCTGGAACATATGCTCCTCCAGCAGTACAAGAACCGAGAACTGCTGCAATTTGGGCAATTCCATCGCCAGACATCTTGGCTTGATTACGGAAGATTCTACC
>DAJY01000105.1:0-759 GCA_002499015.1 Euryarchaeota archaeon UBA242 | reverse complement strand
ACAAGGAAGGTGGTTTTCATGAGCGATTGACTGAGCACGAATATGCTTTTTAACAGTCATTGGATAGTAACTTCCACCCTTTACAGTTGCATCATTAGCAACGAATAGACATTCTCTCCCATGTATTATTCCAATGCCAGTTACAACACCTGCTGAGTGCGCTCTGCCATCATATAATTCAAAAGCAGCCAGTGGAGATAATTCCAAAAATGCGCTACCTGGGTCGATGATTCGCTCTATTCTTTCCCTTGCTAACATCTTGCCGCGAGATTGATGTCTTTCGACATATTTGCCACCACCACCATTGCTTGCGACTAAAAGACGCTCACGAAGTGTTGCAAGTAATCCCTCATTGTGCGACTTACGAGCAATGTAGTCAGGGTCACTACGAATGATGCGGGTTGGTAATCTGTCCATTGCAACCCCTTCAATACAAGCCAAGTCAAACCCGCATTTAACATCAAAGGCAATAACAACTCAAAGGCAATTAATTATCAAACGCCAAGAATTAATCGGCCAATATCGCGAAGGCCTGGAGCCAAGCCTACAATCAGGACTGCTAAGACGATAAGTATGCGAAGATGACTTTGTCTGTTTTCAACTCTCATCTGAACAAACATCCAAACGATTAATCCGATTAAAAAGGCTTTCAAGAGAGTGAATAACCATGCTCCTTCACCCATGGTAATCCCGAGCATTTGATTGACCTCTCCACCCAATTCGATCACACTATTGGACACTGGATGTTTTTCTCCATAG
>DAJY01000067.1:9106-11302 GCA_002499015.1 Euryarchaeota archaeon UBA242 | reverse complement strand
CAAATTGCTATGTCAGCGCATGGCTTCTTTTCATTGTTGAAAGGATTGGACAGTAAACTCGCAGGTCAATCTACTGGGATAGTCGCTTCAATAACCGCTATGGATGGCCGGCATGGCAATCGTGGAGAGAGATTTAATTCACTGCAAAGTGCAGCCACTGGTGTTACCAAATCCTATTCCTTTGAACAACCACACTTACGCTGTAGAGCCTTTGACCTACATCCAGAATTAATACTGCAAGCACAACAAGCAGCTCAAATTATTGATGAGGATTTGTTTGAACTGGGTGGAGATATTGAAATTGGAATTGATCGGGATTTGAGAAGATGGACTCTAGTTGCATTTGCTGAAGATTTAGAATCTCAAAGAGAACCACTCACAAACGAGGATACTTGGATAGTATCTGGTGGCGGTTCTGGGGTTACAGCCGCATCTGTAATCGGTGTTTCCGAGGCGAGTCCAGATGCAGGCGCACACTTTGTTTTGCTTGGCCGTTCCAGTCTAATCGAAGAGTGCCAATCTTGGGTTAATTGGACAGAAAAGCAACTAACTGATGAGAAAATGACATTGCGACAAACCATGACCGATGCCAATGAAGAAGGAAAGGTCACAATGGTAGAATGGAATAAGGAGTGGCAAAAATATACTCGTTCACTTGATATTTACAATACTATCCAGCAGATTACTAACACAGGTAATTCAGCACAGTATTGCTCGGTAGATGTTACAGATGCAGAAGGTTTGGCAGAATTAGGTGCTAACCTTGGAAGAAAGATAACCGGTATTCTTCACGGTGCAGGTCTTGAAGATTCAAAATTAGTCAATGATAAATCACATCAAATTTTCAACAATGTAGTTCGCGTCAAGGTCGATGGCTGGAGGGCCTTATTGGGCGCAGTCCACGCAAGTGGTAGTGACAATCCTAACTTTGCTTGCTGCTTCACTAGTGTAGCGGGCCGCTTTGGAAACGGTGGTCAAACTGATTATGCAGCAGCCAATTGTGTCCTAGATAGTGAAATGACACGCTTGACAGCAAGTGGAACTTGTCGTGCGGTTGCAATTGGTTGGACAGGGTGGAGAGATGTGGGCATGGCCACAAGAGGTTCAATAGAGTCGGTTTTTGAAGCAGCAGGAATAGAAACATTGTCTGTTGAAGAAGGAGTCTCTATCTTTGTTGATGAAGCATTATCTGGTGGTAAGAGAAGAGTCATCGGTTGTGGTAGCCTTGGTATAATGAATCGCTTTGATGTCTTTAGAGATGCACCTTTGCGTCTTCCTGCAAAAATGGCGGCACTAATAGCAGACCCTGCTCGATTCCCATTCATTGACAAAGTCATCAAGATAGGGGAAGGTCAAACCCTAACTACACAATCCACTCTTAGTGCAGCAGATCATCCATTCCTAATCGATCATGCAATAGAAGGCGTTCCATATCATCCAGGGGTAATGGCACTGGAAATGTTTGCGGAAAATGCACTATTATTGCGCCCTCAAACCTGTTTAGCAGGATTTGAAGATGTACAATTCGGATTGCCGGTAAAGTTACTAAAGGGCGAGATGACCGTTAGAGTAGAATCTACTTTGGACAAACAAGATGGCCAATTATCATGGGTAAAATGCCGATTAGTAAGTGATTTAACGAATTCAAAGGGAGAAGTGTTCGGAGAAAGAGAGCATCATCAAGCAACAGTTCGCTTAGTTGAAAAATGCGATGATATTTGCCCATTCCTTGAAGAAGAGGTTGCAATGATTCCAGCGATTGGAACTCCGCCTATGGGTGAATTATTGCATACCTCAGCTTTCATCTATCTGCGATATTTCCATGGCCCTAGATTCCAATCTCATGGTGGAATTATTAGAGGTGTTGGCAATGATTCTATGCCTGGTGTGGATGGAATTGCATTGATGCGACACCAACTACCACAAAGCGACCAATGGACGGTAGAATCTCAAGGGGAGTTAATTCTCTTGGAAGCACTACCGATGTTAATCGAGGCAGGATTCCAAAACGCAGGTTTGGTTGCAATGGAAAGTGAAAATTTCTCTTCCCTACCTGTTGGCATTGAATGGACTTGTAATCTGCGTGTACCAGAAAAAGATGAAACCTTGAGATTACGTAGTATTCGTACCGCAGTTGAAGATGCTGGAGTTACAGTTCACGATGTCGTTATTGTAGGTGATGATGATGCACCAGTA
>DAJY01000067.1:5758-8796 GCA_002499015.1 Euryarchaeota archaeon UBA242 | reverse complement strand
CCAGATACTCCAGTTATTGCATGTTATAGATGCGAGGTGCAAGATTTTGCACTAGAGGATATTATATTCGCAGATGCCGATGAAGTTTCTTCCTTTGTAACCGATAAGAGACGGATGGAGCATTTGAGTGGTCGTTGGTTGCTACAATACTCTCTAATTCAATGGGGCATTGAATCAATTGAGGAGATTGAAGTTAGGCGCAATGAATTACGAGCGCCGAGTCTAGAATTCATTAATGGGGTCTGGAGAAATCAACCATTGCCTAGTATTTCTATTGGCCACGGCAATGGTTGGGCCTATGTTGCGCTGATAGAATCTAATTGGACTATAGGAATCGATGCTGAACCAAGTGCTAGAGGAATTGCCGATAATGCATTAGATCTAATGGCAAGCGGTGATGAATTGCAACAGATTCGTAGCAATCCGGAAATGGCAATTCGTAGTTGGACTGCTAAAGAATCAGTACAAAAAGCAATGCGTATGGGTATGAACTTAAATCCTCGTAAAATTGAAATTCCTATTGGAGAAGAGATATGTGATATTTCAATTGAAAAATCAATTTTACAATTGAGAAATTGGCTACATAACGAGGTTCATATCAGCCTGTCATGGCTAAGAGGGAATGGCCAAATACGTAGTGAAGAAGATGACCTTTTAGATGCTACAAGAGAAGCGATGAGGTCTGGGCAAGAATGGCAAATTGGATGTGATTCAACGAGGAATAATCGTTGAATCTTATTTTGTCCAAAAACGACTTTCTTGCCAAGGCAATCCTAGAGCGATTCCGATCTCTGTTAGGATTACATAATTGAATACAAGATATAGCAAGTAGGATGAAATCAAAACAGTAAGAGAAATGTTGATGATTCTCTTTCTCTCTCGTTTTGCTTGCTCGATACTGCAAACTCCCTTGGAACGGAAGTATAGAACTAATCCACTGATTATCAGAATTACAGATAATGCCGATAAGGCTGGTCTGAACCATTGATAGCCATCAAGACCCCAATACAGGGTGTCGGAGACTGCTGCTGCTGAAGATACACTTGCAAGGCCAAATAGAACCAATAAAACGGAAGGTAGACAACACATCGTTGCAAGAATTGCAGAACCTGAGATTAGTTTCCACAATGATTTTGATTCATCAAGAATTGTTAGTTGCTCTGAGTGAGAAGATGAATTTTCTTCAGATTCGGGCATATTATCACCTTCTAGTATGGATTAAGTCAAATATTTACATTGCGAACTTCAGGCGTTTGGTCGGCTAGTAAGAATTCAAGCATTGCAGCCCACATTACGAACTCAATACTTTTCTCTAACTCTTCTTGGCCACCGACTTCAGAAACCATATTGTCTAGAGTGTCTGAAGGTGAATGATATGCTGAATAATCTGCATCGTAAGCACCTAGGTGGAAGATTGTTTGAGCACCTAAATCTCGGAAAGTAACGTGGTCTGAACGACCAAAGGTATCTTCGTGAACGTCCATTACTAAATTTTCGTGTTCATCCCAATGCTGGTCACAACCTGCACCATATGAACCATCAATGGTCAGATTTCTAGGTGCCTTTAGAATGTTGAAGTGGACATCCTCAAGGATAGTAGTAATTTCAACATCTTGTACCTCTGGGTCAACATCTGGGCCGGACCAAGCATGGTAAGGGAAAGGGTCACCGTTTGATTTGTGTGCTGGCCACGAGATTCCCATCATATCCATATTGATATAAAACCTGAGTTCTTTGTCTTGAGGTAGGCAATAATCACAATCATTGTTAGCAAACGCATTAGATCCTCGCAATCCCTCTTCTTCACTTGACCACAGGGCGAAGAATGTATCGCATTCAAACTCTAAGTCAACCATCGCTTTTGCAAATAGCAACATCGAAACAGTTCCTGCTGTATTGTCATATGCTCCTTCATATGTTCCAGCAAGGCTTCCAGGTGGTGCCACATCCATGTGTGCCCCCATTCCTTGTACACATGAATCGGAACGACCTTCTTTCCACGCGATAACATTCAGGCTTTCAGGTTGAGTTGGATTTCCGTGATCGATGACTCGCATCATGTGAGTTTCATATCCAAGTCCTTCAAAATGACCTTTGAAATATACTGCACCACGTTCAAATTGAGGGTTTCCAGAGCCCATCCAGCGGTTGATGTATCCTCCACATTTCGTGGAGTCAGAACAAACACTCGTTATGAAATCCATCTTTTCAAACCAATCCTCGCCATTGACGATAGGAATCGCTTCCTCCATAACAAGTTCAACTTTACTAGTTGCCCCATTAGGGTGGATCAAAGTTAGGTTTGCATCGGTTGTATAGGGTGTAGTGAGAAGTTTAGCCTTTAGTACATCGTCTCCTACGACCTCTATCATACCGTCTAGTATGATAGTTCCATTTACGAATAATAATACATCTCTAGGTGCTTGTAATCGGTATCCATCACCATCCAATAGGATGTCATGCCATTGTCCAGTCTTGATAGTGACCTCGCCCGGTGCAAGATAATCGATTAGAAGAATTTCCTTCAAATCAATAGTGGGAGTGTCGCTATCGCCAAAACATCCAGCAAGCGGTGCCAAGAATATAATTGCGATAATTGCAAAGGATTTGACTGACTTTGACATGGTGCTCACCACTTGCGGGTTTATTCACTACTTGATATGGTTTCTTATTCGATGCGAGAACTTCGTCGATGCGAGAACTTCGCCTAGAATTAGATTAAGGTGCGGATAGGGGGAGTCGAACCCCCGGCAAAAGGTTGGAAACCTCCTATGATACCACTTCACCATATCCGCTGGTAATCCGTTCCAAAAGCCACTCCTCTTTGAGTTATTCGGTTTTGTTATCCCCTTTGCAATAAGCAACTGGTTTAGTGAATCACTGATTTTTGGGTGGTGGTGGTGGTAATTGTCCAGCCAAACCGAAATTCTTTCTCGTTGGATGATTCATCCCATTCTCTATTCTAGCACGCACTAACTGCTCTGCTCGTAGTTGTCTATTGGTGGCTTCCTTTAGTCTGCTTGACTTACCACGAATAA
>DAJY01000067.1:0-5563 GCA_002499015.1 Euryarchaeota archaeon UBA242 | reverse complement strand
ATTGCATTCAAACTAATTGTAACCGTATCAAGTGCAACATCAGAACCAGGTTCAGTTGCTTTCAAAACCAGTATGTGGGTGCCGTAGATATTTGCTTCACCAGTAAAGACAACTGTTTGAGTTAGTCCAGAAGTTGCAGAAAAACTAACGATCTGAACACGGGATGCAGCGTTGATTGCAGTCATTGCCTGCCATTCTACTCTCACAGCAAAATCTCCAACCATATCGGTGGTCACAGTACAGGAGAAGGTGAAGTAGTCTCCACCAACTATATCCAATTCGATTGAATTCGGATCACAGGTCATTTCCGCTTCACCAGCATTTCTTGCAGGGTCATCTGGATAATGATCTGGTTTGAACGCACCCGCACTTTGGTTATCACCCCAACCATCACCATCACTATCTGACCACTGACTTGCTTCACTTGGGAAGGCATCATCGTCATCAGCATAGCCATCAGCATCAGCATCCGGACATCCTTTCATCACACCTTGAGTTGCTGTACCAAATTGTTGAGGGCAATAATCACCATCGCTGCCAGCGACTAAATCTCCAAATGTGTCATTGTCAGAATCAAAGTATTGTGAATTATCTCCTAACCATAAATCATTCAAATCACTTGCTCCATCTCCGTCTTCATCAGGGCAGCCATATCGGTCTATCGTTGAAATTCCAACGATTATAATACAGGAATCAGGAGTAGTACCATTCGGATTATCACCATAGCCATCTCCATCGGTATCATTCCACTGAGTATCATCATCAGGGAATGCATCACCGCCTTGTGATACACCATCGTTATCACCATCAGGGCAACCGAATGTTCCAATATTGGAATATCCTTCTTCATTAGGACAATCATCACCTTGGAATCCGCTTAGTTCATCTCCATAGCCATCACCATCGCTATCATTCCACTGGCTTGGTTCAGTAGGGAAAGCATCAGCACCGTCGTTAATATTCCAACCAGTTTCATTACCTACTGCAATTGTTACATCGGAGTATCCGTCTGCATCAGTATCTGGGCAAGCTAACCTATCCTCTGTAGAATTTCCAGCAGCAAAGCGACAATCATCTTCGAGGTCATCAAAGCCATCGCCATCAGAATCTTGTGAACGTGTAGGGTCGTTAGGGAATGCATCATTATCATCAGATAGTCCATCACCATCGCTATCAGGGCAACCATATCCACCTATTGTTGAGTTGCCGAAAACACCAGGACAAGCATCAGGGAATATTCCACTAGCATTGTCACCATAGCCATCACCATCTTGGTCTAGCCATTGACTTGGAGTGGATGGTAATTGGTCGATAACATCATCCCATCCATCACCATCACTATCTAGGCAACCAAGTCTATTTCCTTGGGTTGAATTACCCCATTGACCTGTACAGGCATCAGGAGTGACTCCTCCAGCGTTATCACCATAGCCATCGCCGTCAATATCATGCCATTGAGTGATTTCATTAGGGAATGAATCTTGTTGATCTGCCCATCCATCATCATCCATATCAGGACATCCCAATGTATTGTTCTGCCATGAATCACCAATTTCTGTAGGGCAATCATCTGCAAGAGTACCTGTTGGATTATCACCATAGCCATCTCCATCTCCATCAGCCCATTGAGTCGGGTCGGTCTTGAATGCGTCAGCACCATCGCTGGTATTCCAGCCAGAATCAACATCCGAGTAACCATCAGCATCTGTATCAATGCAACCAATTCTGTCAATCGTTGAATTTCCAGAAATGGTTGGACAGTCATCATCTATTTGGTCATCTATTCCATCACCATCAGCATCACTCCATCGTGTCGAATCCAAAGGATAAGCATCTGCACCATCGCCAGCACCCCATCCTGAATCAGGGTCGGAATATCCATCGCCATCACCATCGAAACAGCCATTTCTATCAGCACTTGAATTTCCAGTAATCGCGGGGCAGTCGTCTCCATTTGTGCCCGAGCCATTATCGCCAAATCCATCAGCATCTGTATCAGCCCATTGGCTTATGTCTGCAGGCCAAAGGTCAGCACCATCTCCTGTTGTCCAAATAGGCCCGTTTGTTCCAGCGCTATCGGCATCACTCGCTCCATCTCCATCAGAGTCGGGACAACCAAAGCGGTCTCTCCAAGAATCACCTGCTACCGACGGACACATATCTGGATTAGTTCCTGTAATATTATCGCCAAAGCCGTCAGCATCGCTATCATTCCATTGTGATTTTTCACTAGGGAATAAGTCATCAACATCAGCATATCCATCACCATCGATATCAGAGCAGCCTAATCTTCCAGCTTCTGTTGAGTTTCCAAATATGAGAGGGCATGCATCTGGATTTACTCCGGTTGAATTGTCACCATAACCATCACTATCTCCATCAGACCATTGGGTAGGTTCTACCGGGAATGCATCAGCGCCATTAGCGATAGTCCAACTCAAATCTTCATCAGAATATCCGTCAGCATCGCTGTCTGGACATCCAAAGCGATCTACTGTTGAAGTTCCAGAAATAGTAGAACAAGAGTCACCTTCGGTTGCAGGTGGTGGATTATCACCATAGCCATCGCCATCAGTATCTACCCATTGGGTGAGATCTGAAGGATAAGCGTCAGCACCTGCAGCAATAGTCCATCCCAAATCAGCATCGGAGTATGTATCGCTATCGCTATCAGGGCAACCATTTCTATCAGCAGAACTTGTACCAGAAACGGTACCACATGCATCTGCACCTTGCGATGTAGTCCAAGACAATTCCTCATCCGAATATCCATCGCCATCGCCATCAACACATCCGTATCTATCTAGAGTTGAATTACCAGCTACAGTAGTACAAGCATCTGGAGTAGTTCCTGAAGGATTATCTCCATAGCCATCAAAGTCAGTATCTGCCCATTGGGTAATGTCTGCAGGGAATGCATCAGCACCATTGTTTACAGTCCATGAAGAATCAGGGTTAGAATAGCCATCAGCATCGGAATCGGGGCAACCAGTTCTATCTTGTGTTGAACTTCCAAATACGCTTGAACAATCATCTAGATTATCTTGTACTCCATCAAAATCAGCATCCTGTGTTAAATTGGTAAGCGAGTAATTGGCATCAATAGCCAGAGCAAATGCTTGAGGCCCTGTAGGTACATTGGTTCCTTCTACATGGACTTCCCAAAGTCCTTGTCCTGGACTTGCGAAAGTTAAACCACGCAAGTTGTCAATATTGTTTGATAGATTGGTCCATGTTCCACTTGGATCCTTAACGGATAGGTCAAGGTCATTGACTAAGTTAGTGGAAGCTGAAGGAGTGGATTTAGGGTCAGTCCATGACAGAGCGATGGTAAAGTCTGCTGCTGCACTAGGTACGTTGAACGACCATCCTCTATCATCGCCAGTGGAAACAGTTTCACCGTCAACCCAACTAGCATCTTTAGCGGACCACATATCGACTAATCCCCACCCTTCGTGGTTATTGGGAGCAGTTTCTCCAGCACCGTTTGTTGAACTACCATATTGTCCAGCCATGTCATGAGCACTCGCTGCAAAGATGGCCTTGACAAGAGCAGAAGACGGTGCTGAATGCCCTCTGTTTACCATCAAGTGTTCAAGCAATAATGCAGTAGCGCCAGCGGTTAGTGGTGTCGCCATACTTGTTCCACCCATGTAAGTATAACTCGAGTTAAATGGGGCCCACCCAGTACTGGTTGTACTACTTGATTTGGTTGAAAGAATGAATGAACCAGGTGCGGAAAAATCAGGTTTTACCCTTCCATCATCTGCCGGTCCGCGGCTAGAAAATGCAGACATTCCTTGTGTATTATTGGCTGCCTTATCATTGGCTATCGGGTTGGCAGGGAAATCGGCAGGCCATAATTCACCCCAATCATCAGCACCAGTTCCCCAGTTTTGATAGGATATGGTTGGGCGATTATTTTCTGAAGCACCAACGGTCAATACATTCTTGGCAGTTGCAGGACTTGCAAGGCTATCAAGGTCAATTTCACCATCTGAGTTGGCGTCTGTACCGTCGTTAGCCGCAGCGAAGATGATTACCAATTCATCGTATGTTCTTGCACTATCATCGGCTTGCATCGAACTCGTTGTATATAGCCCATTAACTGAACTACCCCAAGAATTAGTATGGACTCTTGAACCATTAGCCCAAGCCAATTTGAACATGTCATCCAAATCATCTGGAATGCCTACTAATGCTTCAGAACCACCGACTGTAGTGGCGATTGAATGGAATAACAATTGTGCCCCTGGTGCAGCGCCCATAATCGAACCATTACTATCAGTACCATCGCCTAGAACAGAACCTGCGACGTGTGTTCCATGACCATGTTTATCTTCAGCATCATCACTACAACTTCCAGTCATACCGTAATTTGCACAAGTTGAAGCCGACATAGGCCAAGATAATATTCCCTTGATATGGTCTTTGAAATCAGGATGCATATTGCTATTGTTGACTCCATTATCTAATCCGGTATCTGCGACTGTAACAACAATTCCACTACCATCTACATCACCCCATGCAGAGTTTGCTCCGCTCATTAGTGTGAGGTTTCGTAAATCGTCAGCATACATTATTTGAGAACTGACATTATTTGCAATTACAAAGAATGGTTTTTCCTCGATCCATTCTATTTCATCCTGTTGTGCAAGCCACGACAAAGCACTCGCTTCGATTGCTAAAGTGGCGTATCTTGTAGAGTGGGATCCAATTTCAATATCCTCTCTTTGATAGATACCTTCCGGTAATTCATTTCCAGATAGAACGATATTTACCAATGCACCAACTTCATTGACGTAAGGGTTGAAGAAATCCATCTGCTCACCATTTAATCCAATTGCAAGCTGGTCGCGGATTTTATCAGTTGCATCTAATTGCATGATTCCTTCAACTTCAAGATTTTTCAAACTACTTACCTTGTGTCCACTTAATTTACAATTAAACGAAGTTGGAGGGAGGAATGATTGACACTCAATTCCAGCATCGGCAAGTTGGCCAAACCACTCGCTTGGAACTGGATAGGAATGGCTTAGAACATACCAACCAGAAATAGTAGGAGAGTCACTTGCTAAGGCCCAATCATCAACGGATAGAAGGTTTGCATCTCGATACAATAAATTGACTTGGCCAGATGCGAATTCATCAGCAACCCAGCCGTTCTCAACAAGGCCACTAGGATTGATTCCTAATGTATTCAGTGATGATAAATCTGCATTAGTCACGACTTCAGAATTGAGTGGAGGGCTGACCAAAGCACCGGCTAGAGGGGCTGTAGTTTGAATCAATAAAATAACCAAAAGGGCGAGTGGTAACTTGGCCTTCACATCGTGCATAGTCTCTACTGTCAGCGCTACCACATGAAAGATTTGGTTAAGTGTCAAGTTAAATTGTCAAAGACGAGGGTTGAAATGGCAGCGGGGTTGGCCAATGATATGAGCAGTAACATGCAAGGTGGGTCAAAGTCAGATTTGATGACTCCAGATGAGATAAATGCCCAAAGGCAAGTTTTTGGTAAGCAAATCTGGAGGGTTTTACCCTATGCAAAAAAATATCCTGG
>DAJY01000005.1:1007-6180 GCA_002499015.1 Euryarchaeota archaeon UBA242 | reverse complement strand
CCTTAGTCCTTGTAAGCGTCTTTTTGTCCAGTAACATCTGCCTTTCTCAATTCAGCAAGTTGCTTGAGCGCTTCCATCTGAACCATTGGGTCAGTTGCAGATACTGCAATGTTTTCCAGCACCTCAATTGTTTTATTAGAGCTTTTAGCATGCTTATCGAGTCGCTGTTGTTCTTGTTCAGAATTCATTTGCATGCGGTCTCTCTTCCGTGCCTGAACTTGCTCAAATAGGTCCATTGCCTGTTTGGTCTTATGTTCACTTACCTCAAGGTCAACCGATACTCCTTCTCGTTTGATCTCAGCATTAAGTTTAGCAACTTCAACTCCAGCTTGTGCATTTTGAATAGTTTGGTTACGCATTGATTCATTTTGTGCCTCTCGAACGCGATTGTTTTGACTCCAAGTTTCAAAGTCGATTTCACCAGAGTTTCGGATTTTATCAAGTTCAAGATTCATAGTGGCCTTTTCTTTGGCTTGGATGCCGACGAGTGCCATACGTGCTTGAAGTTCATGACGGCGCTGTTCAGTTCTTATCAACTGGTTAAGTTCCAATTCTTTTCGTTCACTCGCATGATCACTTTCTATTGTGATTCGTTCAAGTTCTTGTTCACGCTTCAATCTCTGTTCTGCAACAGATGCACTCCAAACAATATAGGCACCAGTGTATATCACTCCATATTCATCAAAAGTAGTTCTAAGTTGTGTCTTGAGGTGGAATATGAGGTCATCGTTATTGACGGTAGATTTCATCTCATCTTTGCTAATAGTTCTCAAAAACTCCATTCCTGCAGATTGTACTGCGCTTGAAAACTCAGAAGCAAGGTCGGTTGTGTGGACGGTATTGATTCCACGCGCTGGGAAATTGAGCAGCCGTGGAGCGGACTCACGGGTGATTTCAAGTTTGAGAACAACCATACAATTTATTTCCTCACCCTCAGATGATTGGCCCTTTACTTGAATCATGACCTCATGAGGACCTGAGAAACAAAACATGAATGAACGGTGCGGATTTTTTTTACCAAATAACTTTCCAATTAATCCCACTTGTGGATTGACCTCAAGATGTTGTTGAGAAACTGAACCAACTACTTTTCCATTCTCAAGGACAACACAAATTTCGTTAGGTTTCAAAATAACTTCCGCCTTTTCTGGAACGGCTTTGTCAAGCATGTAAGTCGCAAGTACTGCGGGGTTGTTTCTCCATCTAAAATGCATATTTTTCACCTTTTTATTAGTCCGTCGATAAACATATTCCTTTCCAAGAAATGATTTCTCGCTTGAGTGATTTTATGGTGCCATTCCGAGGCCAAAGTTAGTATCTCCTCTTCACTTGATTGACCAGCCGCCTCAGCCAAAGCATTGCCCATTCGAGTGGCTTCAACCAGTGAGTTTAGGCTCGCACTATCGTGTTCCACTAGTTTACGAACTGCTTTTGCTTTTAATTTACCAATACCGGAGTGACTAGATAAACTAGTTCCAGATAATGCGAATTGTGCATCCCTACGAGAAGTTTGAGTTGATTCAATGATTCTGCCTAAAGATTGACGAGCATTGCGGAATCCTTTTTCATGACAATCACGTTCAAGTTTTTCAGCATGACGATTGAGCATCTCACAGCGCCGTTGAATCTCTGACCGTACGGCTTCATCCGTTTTCATGAAGCGGCCTTTTTCATATCCATCATAAACAGATACCACCATCTTTACTGCTTGAATCGCAGTAGCAAGTGTGGCGGTAGAGATTCCCATAGTACACAATATAGTTGCTCGTTTAAAGTTCCTTGCATTTGTATTATTTTTTCAAAGACAGCAGTATTTTTTTGTTATTTCATCTATTTGTTGAGACCTAAAAACCTGAATGATTGAACAAGGTGTTGAAGAACCCCCTACCTCCAGCCTCAAACATGCCCCACGAAGGCGACTGTTTTCTTGTTCCTGGCCCGGTCAGGATGGCGCAAAATTGCTTAGATGCAATGGCAACTCAAACTATTACCGCAAGGGGTGGAGAATACATGAATGTAATGGCTGATTTGAACTCAGGATTACGCGCTGCTTTCAATCTTAGTCCGAGCCAAGCAATCAAAAAAACTCAATCTTGGACTGGTGAAGATCAATACAAAGTGGTAGTAGTTTCAGGTTCTGGTACTGCTGCTATGGAAATGGTAATAGCCAATAGATTCAGGAAGAACGATATCGTATTAGTACCAACCAATGGTAAATTCGGTGAACGTGTTGCTGAAATGTGTGGGCGCTTTTGTAATGTGAAACATCTTCAGTATGAATGGGGCAGAGCATTTGATTTATACGAATTAGAACAACAATTAGAGCGCAAATGTTACGAGGCTCTATTGATTTGTCATAATGAAACAAGTACTGGAATCACTCAGGATGCAGCAGCTATTGCCGAGATGTGTCAACGTCATGGTGTTGCACTAATCTTAGATGGAATCACTTCGGTTGGTGGCTGTGAAGTTCAGCCATTACAATGGGGTGCAGAAGCGGTGGTAGTCGGTGCGCAGAAATGTACAGCAGGACCATCGGGTATTGCTGCAATCGCAATCAATGGAAATTTTGAGAAGAGGGCAAGAATAATTGCTAAGCAAGGAGATGTCAACCCAACTTATTACCTAGATTTGCTAGCCGCACTGAAGGATGGAGAGGACGACCAAACACCTTGGACTCCAGCCATTAACCTGTCGATGGGTTGGGCTGCTGCACTAAATAACCTGAAACAAGAAGGACTTGAGAATCGCTGGGCTCGTTGCACAAAGATGGCTAATGGAGTTAGAAACTTATTTTTGGATATTGGATTTACACTACTTGCAGATGCTGGTCAAAGAAGTGACACAGTTACTGCCATCATGTATCCAGAAGGCATTGATGATTCATGGAGAATTGCTCTCAAAGACAAATACGACACCCAAGTTATTGGAGCACAAGACCATCTTAAGGGTAAGATGTTTAGAATCGGTTCAATGGGAGAGACGCCAATTGAGGAAATGATTGAAGGGTGTAAGAGAATGCTTGACTGCTTTAGAGACTTTGATGTTGAAATCGAACAAGTTGATGTTGAAAGTTATTTCCAGTGAGGAATAAATATGACTCGTTTTGTGGTTTTGGGTAGGTTTCAACCCTTCCATAACGGTCACCATTATTTGGTTGAGAAAGCGATTGCGCTTGCAAAAGATTCTGATGAAGTGATAGTTGCAGTCGGTTCTTCTCAATTACAATATGAACCAAATAATCCATGGACTGCTGAAGAGAGAGTTGCGATGATCAGTAGTTGGGCAGATAAAAACAACTACAAAATTACTATAGTCACAATAGAGGACATAAACGATGCACCAAATTGGGTTTCTCATGCAATTAAGTCACATGGTGAAGGAACACTAGTAACTTCAGATGGGCCTACTGCTCAACTATACAAACAAGCAGGATGGCCAATCGAAATTATTGAGATGTCTGAGCGAAAAGATTTGGAGGGATGGAGAATTAGGCAGACTTTGAAAATGCTTTCAACTGTTTATGATGATGATGCAACCCGCCAAGTTACTGCTTCTTGTTTACCGAGTTCGGTGGTTGAATGGCTGATAGAAAACGATGCGATATTCAGGCTTTCTACTTTTGAAACAGGCTTTCATGCCGGTTAATTGCAGAGGTGAATAGATGATTAAAATCGGCGTAGCAATGCTTCAAGGTGCTAGGCATGAACACAAAGAAGCACTAATTGCAACAGCAAAAGAACTGGCTGTTGAGCTAGAAATCATTGAACTGCGTCGCGCAGATCAAGTCGATAATACCCTAGATGGGTTGATACTTCCAGGTGGCGAATCAACTGCTATGAGAAAGGCTAGTGAAAGTGAATTATTACTCCCTGCACTATTTGATTGGATGCAACAGTTTCCTGAAAAGCCTGTGCTCGGTACTTGTGCTGGGGCTATCTTGTTAGCAAGTCCAGGTGAAGATTACCAACCATTCATCGATGTAGGTATTTCACGCAACGCTTGGGGGAGGCAAAGAAATTCATTTGAAGCAGAAGTAAAACTATCAGCGCTAATTCTTGATTCTATTACCTCAACCTCAGTGGCGAGTGAACCGATGTTACAGCAAAGAGATAAGTTCAATCACAAGCCATTAGATATGTCGCATGAGGCAGCACAATTGAATGATATTGAAGAAAACTTCCCTGGTATTTTCATCAGGGCGCCGAGATTTGAACAAGATACAATCAATTGCCAAAAGATTGCAACCATGGAAGACGAAGTTGTCGGAATAATGCAAGGAAACAAAGTCGCAGTAACTTTTCATCCAGAATTAACTCTTGACCGACGCTTCCATAATTGGCTTATCAGCAGTTGTAATAATCAGTAAGTTTTATTGAACAGATTATTTCCGACCAGGAATTATCTTTAAACGAGTAAATGTTAATTATTATTCACATCCACGACCGGTCATGAAGAAGCCAATTTGTATCATATTGATGCTGTTATTTTCACAACTCGTTTTCATCGCTCCTGTCCAAGCACAAACACCTACGCCTACAGCAGCAGTTTCCTTGACTTGCAATTACCTTAAAGCAGATATCTTGCTCAATGTTACGCAGACTGTAAATGTCACATGCACTGCCGAAAACCCTACTTCTTGGATGGAAAAAGTCGCTGTCCATTTCATTTCAGACTATACGACTCGTATTGTTAACGAAACCTTCGAGATCGGTGGCGGAGATGAAACTACATTCGGATTTGAAGTGGATATTATTTTTCCAATGACTGGAGTAATAAAAGTCTCAGTAACTGTACAGGAGATTAATGGAGTACCTCCTATCAATCAAGCAGACGCTACATACATTATCGATGATTCATCAATAACACAGTTTGGTGATGGTTGTGCGACTTATGGCACTCCTACTTTTGGTGATGAAGATATGTTGATGAATGTGTCATGGGTTGATGATAATGGCGAGCCTAGAACTGAAAATATTACTTTACAATTAGATTATTTGGCAGCACCTATCCATAGCAATAATTTTAGAATATTATCTGAATTAGGTTGCTATGATAATGTTTCATTCCACAGAGTAATAAATAATTTCATGATTCAAGCAGGAGATTTCGCCAATGGTGACGGAACTGGAGGTCATGCTGGTGCATGGTATGGTTATTGCAATGGTGTTCA
>DAJY01000005.1:0-754 GCA_002499015.1 Euryarchaeota archaeon UBA242 | reverse complement strand
ACCGGTGGTTCTCAATTCTTTATCGTACCGAGTGATAGTAATCCTTCTCACTTGGATGGGGTGTATACTATATTTGGATATGTTACTGAGGGCTTGGAATATATTGACTCAATTTCCAATGTTCCTACAGAACAAGGTGATAGACCGATAAATAATGCAACAATTAATTATATCACTCCAATAATAATCATTGATAGTGATGGCGATGGTACCGCTGATGAAGATGATGCTTTTCCTCAAGATGCGAATGAAACCAGCGATAGTGATGGCGATGGTGTAGGGGATAATTCGGATGCTTTCCCTCAAGATTCGAATGAAACCAATGATGATGATAGTGATGGAGTCGGAAATAATTCAGATGCTTTCCCGCAAGATGCTAATGAAACCCACGATGATGATGGAGATGGAGTCGGAAATAACACAGATTCATTTCCTCAAGATGCAAATGAAACTATTGATTCTGATGGAGATGGCGTGGGTGATAATTCCGATTTCAAACCAAACGACCCATCGATAAGCACTCCAATTATTGTTAGTGATAAATCAGTAAACTTGCTAGCAGGCGCAATTATTTTCCTTGCACTGGCTGTAATATTAGTTAGAAGAAAACAACCTCCACAAGGGGATGAAAAGCAATCCACATTTGTTAGTGATGAATCAATTTGGAATGATTGAACTTTCTAATATTATTATTACTTCAAGGTAAATAATGAATCTATATTGATTTTTTACAAAGCGATGACTTCAAACCATT
>DAJY01000051.1:2689-5439 GCA_002499015.1 Euryarchaeota archaeon UBA242 | reverse complement strand
GCAGTGGGCCCTTCACTACGCTACCCTTTCAAACGGGGGCATTCGGAAGGGGTCCCCTCTCGAAATCATTGAATGAGTCTAGTACGGTGGGTTACATTTAGATATTGGAATGTCGGGCTTTTCAGCATGGATGATGAAGCACTCTCTCCAGACGGCACCTTACGTACCCGTCTTGCGAATCTTGGTTATGCCCTCGTCAGTCGCTTTCTTTACCCTCTTGTGACTGCTACTGTCATCCTCTTTATCCTGTTCAAAGTTTTTGATATTGGCTCTGGCAGTTCATTTGGAGCGGCGGAAGTTATTGGGTTATTCGGGGGAGAGGCATGAAAAAATCGTCCTGTTTGAACCATCAACCAATCAATTCGGATATGTTACAAGGGGTTATCCCATTACCCATGCAACTCTAAAAATAGGTTGTAAGGGTTCGCAGCGGGGTGTTTGTATCGCTACCCTTTGATTCACTCTATGAGTCTCGATGAATCTTTTCACTGACTACTATTTGCTCTTATTCCAATTACCAGATTTGTTAACCCAGAAATTAACAATAGAACGCTTAACCAAATCGGCATTAGTAAAATCAAATCATATGGTAAATGAAGCATATCCAATAGTGATTCCCCCCTGGCAAATCTACCACCTGCACTTGCAGTCAGCAGTATTGCACCACAAGCTGCCATTCCAAAACTGGATTGGATCAGTGAAGATTTTGATTCATTCCAAATGCTACTACCGACTTTCCATCTGCTAACAAGAACTCCAATAGCAAGTCCAAAACCGGCAAATGAAAGCCATAGTTTGTTGACTAAAATTGCACTCATGAATCCACCATCATTAACTCCGGCTGAATTTATTCCAGATAGAATTGCAAATGGTAAACTAAGTAATCCGAATAATAACGCCCCATGTGCAATACTATCAAGTGCATCGTTTGCTTTATCGTTTGATAGCATTTTGAAACTATACAATAGTTTGAGGCCAAAGCAGAGTCCTGCTAATGCAAATGTTCCTACCACCAATTCTGTAGTGACTACGTGTAAGGTTCCTGCTGAAACCATCACAAAACACCTCCTTGGACAGGTGGTTGAATCTCATCAAATATTTTTTCTGCTTTGGTATTCGAAGTTGTTATATTCCTAGTTTGAAGTAAGACTGTTAACCCTGCAAAGAATAGTAGCACACTTATTGCTTGTAGATAGACTGCTGTTGTATCAATGCTGAAGCCTTGTTGATTGCTAACCAAGGTGAACCATGGTGTCGTTTGTTGTGGACCTTCACCGTCTAAAATAGCCCGCCACTGCATAGTGGATGGCTGGTTGGCTGTTGGCAACTCAACCATGAAACCATTAACAGAATCACCAGTCACGTTTGCTTGGTTGGCAATCCCGCCATCAATTCTCCATTCAACTGTAACATTATCTGTATCCTCAACCAGTAATTGGAAATTACTTTGTTGCCCTACTTGACGTGAAACAACCGGCATGAAGTCGATGGATAGTCGCGGTAAATTATCTGGTATTGGTAGAACTTCAACGCTGTAAGCCTGACTTATCCCGAAGTGTGGAGCCCCATTACCGCCATGATGAATTGATGCGAAGAATGTGTAATTACCAACTTCAGGGGCTCTCAAAACCCACTCGGTTGTATCTCCATTAGTGAATCCGGATATTTCGATGTAATTGTTGACCGCCCCATTCGAATCAGACAATATTTGCCAACCAATATCTTGTGGAGTGTCGCGATACCCTGTTGTATCACTCAATAGGAACAGGCCAATTGGAACATAAATTGAAGTTGTTAATTGGTCTACTTGAAGCGTGAAGGTTGTTGCTTGACCTGCATAGATATTCGACTCTGTTAAAAGCGTCAGTGATGCCGATGAGGTTGCATTTTGATCTGAATCACCATGGCATGCACCACCGCATTGCATGTCATAGGCTCCATCACCAACTCCACCAGGTTCAGCCGCTCCTAGATTGGTGGAGAGTAATAATATACAGAGCACTAGTGTGGCTTTTATTCGCATTAAACTCATCTTATTGACCCCTGTTTAGATAGCCCATAGCAACCGTAATCAGACTTAAAATAAGCATTATAAATCCAATAATGATTCCTCCAAAATCGTTAGTACTTTGTATTTCTTTGAAGGATGATTCAACTTTAATAGGAGATGATTCACTACCTGCATCCAAGTGCCTTCCATCGACTATTGGTTGAATTGAATACGAGGTATCACCTGAAAATATTGGTGTGTCAGTGAAACTTGTTTGGTTGGTTGTAGCGATGACATTACCATTACGAATAACCGAGAATTGGCTTTGTGGCCCGTCCCATTGCCATGATAACTCAACTTGTTGTCCGTTCTGAATTGAAGTGATATTACTGACATGTGGCCCGTTTACAACTTCAATTGTTTTAGTTGCTAATCCAATTCCGCCCAAATCATCCACTATCTGTAAAGTCAATGTAACTTGAGAATATGCAGTGAAGGTGAAAGATTGCATTGAATGGGCTGAACCTGAATTTCCGCTACTATCTATCCATGACCAGATTGAGTTGACTACTTCGCCATCACTATCGCTGGACATCTGAGAAGTTACTGTTATGGCTTCTCCAATCCATACTGGATTGGTGACTATATTGATCAATGCGGTTGGAGGACTATTGCTTATCGTTGTAGAAGCGATTGCCTGTTGACTGTTTTCAATTCCATCATTGCCAATTACTTTGCAAGTCCAAACTTGACCTGGCCC
>DAJY01000051.1:0-2436 GCA_002499015.1 Euryarchaeota archaeon UBA242 | reverse complement strand
AGTGACACTTGAGGAGCATTATTTGGACTTACTTCTGCAATCTGAACAGAAAATAACCCTGATGAATCGCCTTCGTTATCGTTGTTGTCATCTGCTGCAAGAACTGCAAGAGAGAATGTTACCATACCACTTCCAGTACTCGGTGCTGTCCAAGTAACAGTCCATGACGTACTATCAGAAGAGGAGTGTGTTGCTGAACGTTGAGGAGGATTGACTTGAGCATTTTCGCTAGGATTGGAAAGGGTGCCTTTGTCAATGTCTAAAGAAAAACCACCTGCAGGGGCTGAAATACTCATTCCGATGGCCAAAACATATTGTTCTCCTGCTTCATATGTGCTGGGATATCCAGATAATTGGGCATCTATTGCAGTGGTGCTATGGCAATTACAACCAGTCGATGTATTGAATTTTCCAGTGGGGTGGCCATCTATGGCTGGGGCTGATATGACTATCAGCAATAATACCGTTAATGCCAGCGTACTAAAGCGACCCATGGCAATGCTTTGCAGCATTTGCATTTCATACTTCGGCTTTTATTTACAGTAAATGCTCGGTTTAGAATTCAAATAATGACTTCTGGCCATCACTCTTTTCATCTATTTTAGAGGTTTTTGGTTGTTGTTCGGCTACCACCTCACCAACTGATTTCGCTTGGTCAGTGGTGGAAGAATCTATTTGTGAAAATAATTCTTCTTCACTCCAGATCAAAACTTGTAGAGATTCTGCTTTGGCTAATTTTGTGCCTGCTTTTTCTCCAGCCACCAAGACATCTAACTTGGCTGAAACACTGCCAACAACTTTCCCTCCAGCATTTTTTATTGATAATTGAACTTCTTTTCTTGGACGGGTTAATGAACCTGTTAAACAGAATGTTTTACCGGAAAGGCTGCCGCTGTCTATCGCTTTTGGCTGGTTTTCCACTTCGATAAAGGATACTAAATCAAGTAACATTTCTGTTCTTGAAGCAAGGCCATCCCTTACTTGTCTAGCCACTATCATTCCGATTCCATCTATTTCAACAAGGGCGCTTAATGCCTCGTTTTCCTGTTCCTGTGGTTCTTGTGGTTCCTCTGCATCAACAACCCACTGCATTAAATTATCAAATGATGTTGCGAATTGGGCCACTAATATTGCTAATTCAGGGCCGATTTTGGCAATGCCGAGGGCGTGTAAAAACTTCGCTAGAGGCATCTTCTTAGTTTTGGATAATTCATTGACAACATTTACTGCTGATTTTTCTCCCATCCGTTCAAGGTTTTCTAACTGGTCCTGCTGGAGACGATAGAGGTCTGGAATGTTTGCAACTAACCTTTCTTCCAATAGTTGTTCAACCAACTTCTCTCCAATTCCATCCATTTCCAATGCTCGGCACCAATACAGAATTGAACGGCTTGTTCTATCTGTACACATCATATCCTCGCAGCGTAACACAGCCCCATCAACGACCAATAGTGCTTGACATGCTGGACATAAAGTTGGTATTTCAATATCCATTATCTTTGGCAATTCTAAATCAAAAGGACTACCATCGGCATGGAATCGATTTTTGATATCATTGATTGAGGCTGGTCCTAATCCGCTCTCAATTTTAGGAATAACATCACCACGGCGAACGATTAAAACTCTATCACCAATTTTGACGCCTAGTCTTTGCACTTCACCAACATTGTGCAATGTTGTATTTTCAACAGTTACACCGCCAACCATTTGTGGTGCAATTTTGGCAACTGGAGTGACCGCTCCTGTTCTTCCAGTTTGCCATGTAACTCCGAGTAATACTGAAACTGCTTCTTCGGGTGGAAATTTCCAGGCTAATGCCCAGCGTGGGTGATGGGCGGTTTTACCGAGTAATTGTCTTCTTTCCAAAGTATCAACTTTGAAGACAAGTCCATCGATTTCAAATTGATAATCATCACGTTGTTGTGCCCATTTGTTAGTCTCTGCACACATTGACTGGATCGCTTCAGCAGCACCATCAAAATCATGGACATGCCATGGTGCAGGTTCGATACCGGCTGTTTCGCTTAACCAAAGCAGCACTTCGGAATCCTGCTTGAAATCTTGAGGAGTAATACTTTGAGGGTGGCGGTTATTGGCATCCGGGAACTTAGCATCATATGCTTGGAATACCAAATCTTCTGCCTTTGCTTTACCCTCTGCTCTCTTTTGCCGCAATGCTCCAGCAGCTAAATTGCGAGGGTTAGGAGAAATATCACGATATTTTGCCTCGAACATTGTTTTGCGCATTACAACTTCACCGCGAACATGGACATCTATCTCTACTCCCAGTGATTCGGGGACATTGTCTACTCTGCGAGCATTGCGTGTGACATCTTCTCCACGTGCGCCGCTACCGCGTGTTGCAGCCCTAACCAAGCGTCCTTTACGATATTCTAGAGATAGGGCAGAGCCGTCCAATTTAGGCTGAGAAATGAA
>DAJY01000079.1:1457-6284 GCA_002499015.1 Euryarchaeota archaeon UBA242 | reverse complement strand
CCATCATGGCCGAAACAGTGCAATCCTTCCATTTCATCAATAATGTACAGGCTATCGCCTCGTAGTATAATTTCGTTAACTTGCGATGGACCTTTTATTGTTGTAATAATATCCAAATTATTATCGGATAATTTTGCTAATTTAACAACACCATCTACTTCTGACCAAGCAACTTCATCTCCTAAAGATGACATACTAAGTGCAAAGACTCTGCTCTCAACCGCAGTGGGATGGCATGTCAGTGTCTTTACCATAGCAACTTCAGATATCTCATTGCTGAAAACCTCTCCGCAACAAAGTGCAGGATTTAATTCAAGCATTTATCCAGGAAGTCAAATCTGGGTGGGGGATATGGATGCTTGGTTGTTCCATATGATTGAGAAGTGCTATTTTCTCTTCTTCACTCCAGCCACACAGTGGTTCTAATGTCGAAAGAGGGGTTGTTTTTACTGCATCGGCACGCTTTTCAACAAATGGTGCTGCCTGTTCTGTTGTCAATCCAAGTACACCCCATGCTGGACGTTGAATTCTCCTTCCAACCTCATCCTTTGCATGTGAACGTGATCCGATGAATGGGTCAAATTTTGACAACATTTTAACCAAATCTTCATCACAGTCCAATACTGGAATTAATCTTGTACCTCTACGCATTATCAAAAACGCACCTAGCATGTCATCTCTATTTTTAATTTGAATAAGAACATCCCCTTGAACTCCTGCTGGAAGACCTCCAGCACCATTGACTCTCTCTTCAACCAAGGAAACTCTATCGCGTTCCATAATCAGTTTGACCCACATATCTGGTTCGCGTAAATTAACGCTCAGTGAATCATCCTCTGCTAGCAATGCAGTACCCAATGCTGCTGCATATGTCTGACTATTCCACTCTTTAGTTTCACCAACTCGGCGAACCCTAACGCCGAATGTTCTCGCTTTACCGAACTTGTCGTCTCTGCTGAGGAAAGATTTTGCAACTACACTTGGAGTTAAGTCATCGCACAAAACTACAACTCTGTCAAGTGCAACAATACCCAATACATGGCACAATAAATCTTCAACAACTGAAATAGGCGCACTTGAAGATACTATTTCTTGCTGGCGTATCAATTCATGAATCATTGGAGTGTTAGAATTGATTGCTAATTGTTCTAAATTCCTTCTCAATGCTTTTTGAAAAGCGCTGCGAACCGGCCTAGATTTTAGTCCTAATTCTCCGAATCGAAGTATCCAAGAGTTTTGTGCCACTAGAATCGACCTCATTCCTCGTCATTATGCATATCAATGACATCGTCTTCTTCTTGATGATTCTGCTTAGCATTATCGTTTCTTGCATCATCTAATTGTTGCAAATATTCTGCGCTAATATCTCCAGTTACATAATCACCGTCAAAACAAGATGTATCAAAGCGAGTTAACTTGGTTTCACCAATATTTGTTGCTTCAATCAAATCTTCAAGAGTCTGATAGAATAATTTATCACATCCAATCTTCTTACTTATTTCATCAATTGTTCGACCATTTGCAATGAATTCATTAACAGCTGGCATATCAATTCCATAGACATTTGGATGTCGAACTGGAGGTGCTGCTGAAGCAAAATAGACCTTATTTGCACCAACTTCACGAGCCATTTCAATAATCTTTGCAGATGTTGTGCCTCTAACTATGGAATCATCTACAAGCAAAACATTCTTACCTCTAAATTCTTGTTCAATCGCATTCAATTTGCGGCGAACTGATTTCTCTCTTAGGGCTTGACCTGGCATGATAAAGGTGCGGCCAACATAACGATTCTTTACAAATCCCTCTCGATATGGAACACCCAAAGTGTTAGCCATTTGAAGCGCTGAGATTCTACCCGAATCTGGAACTGGGATAACACAATCAATATCATGATCTGGCCAAGACTCAAGAAGGCGTTCTGCTAATTTTTTGCCTTGAGCTAAACGCGCTTGATAAACTGGAATGCCATCAATTACTGAATCTGGTCTTGCAAAGTATACATGTTCAAAGATACATGGAGAGTGAAGTACATTTTCTGAACATTGCCTAGTAAATAAACGGCCGGAATTGGAGATGAAAATTGCTTCACCCGGTGCAACATCACGTACAATTTCAAATCCAAGTGCAGTAATAGCAACAGATTCGGATGCCACAATCCATTCGGTTTTCCCATCTTGTTCCCTCTTACCGAAGATAAGTGGTCTGATTCCATTTGGATCTCTAAACGCCAACAAACCATAGCCTGAGATAATTGAAACACAAGCATATCCACCTTTTGCAGAATTATGAACTCCAGAGACGGCTCCGAATAATGATTCAATATCGATGTGTTGCTCTCCACCAATGTTTAGACTATTAGTTCTAGAGTATAATTCAACAGCCAGAGAATTTAGCAATAATTCAGAATCACTATTGGTATTCATGTGGCGCATGTGAACATCTCTCAGATTCGTCCTTAGTTCTTCAGCGTTACTTAGATTACCATTATGCGCCAAAGATAGCCCATATGGTGAATTAACATAGAACGGTTGAGCCTCAGATCTTGATGATGAACCAGCAGTCGGGTATCTGACATGTCCAATTCCAGTGCTACCCTGTAGACGTAGCATATGACGGCTGTAAAAAATGTCAGAAACAAGACCATTTGATTTTCTTAAGCGAAATTTACCTTGGTAGTCGGTCATGATACCGGCTGCATCTTGCCCTCTATGTTGAAGAACCGTTAATCCATCATAAATCAGTTGATTTACATGTGTTCCTTGGCGGCCGACGACTCCAATAATACCACACATTGATGTTGCCTCTAGACAGACCAACAGAACCTTGCTTGTAGCCATTGCGCTTGGAACGCTAACTGAAAAGAAAAAAATCAAGCTTTTGGACGATGTGTTTTCTTGCTCCAAGAAAACTTTCGCATGCGAGCAGTCTCGCCATATCCGCATGATGCACATACAGACTTTTGCTTGTGATATGAGTTGCCACCACAGCGACGGCAACGAATGTGAGCCGTCTTTTGACGCTTACCTCTTGATGGAGTACCCTTAGACATAGAAACACCTTGACAGCCAGCCCACCAACCTCCTCCTTATGAAACCGACGGAGAGAAACTGACCCAAAGAAAAGGTCATTGCTAACCTATTCTTCTTCGAATAATTTACGCTTTGGTCTGGATGTTATTGCCACAAAGGTACCACCTACTGCAACAGCAACTGCCATTATCAATGCCACTAGCGAGACTAATATGCGAACAATATTGGAAAGGACTTGTGCTCTAACAGATCCATTTTCTTCCAATAATAAATCACCTTGAGATAATAACCACAATGTAATCAATGAACCGAAAATAGTTGCCAACATCATTCCAAATAATGGTGCTAGTGGGCGATGTCTTGAATCTGCATAGAAGAACATGTTGATGAATAATAATCCTGCACTAAATGTATAGCCAGTGATCAGTGCATTAGCAAATCTCTTGAATGATTGGCCAGTGATCTCATCTCCCAGTATTACTGCAATTATCATTAGTAGCAATGGCGGAGCGCTAATTGCCATGATAATTATCTTCCAGGTTTTTGATACATCGCTCATTCTTGCTCACCTCCAATATGTTTAGCAACGATTGAGGATGCTTGTACTAATTCTTGTTGAGACGGTGCGTCTAAAGATTTTGTAGGTGGAAGGCTGGATTCATAAACCCAAATTACAAAGGCAAACACAATTATTGACAAACCAACGCCCAATCCTAATCCAAAGATATCAGATACTGCAAGCCAAAAACTATCTCTAAATATTTCAGCGCTGATGTTAGGTCCATCAAGAATCATTCCTAAGGCGGTTAGAGTAAATGTTAAAGAAGAAATCACTAACATAAAATTAGATTCTTGTTCTCTAGAATCACCTAAATATCTCAATGAAAATGCGGCACCACTGCTCAACCCAGTTGACAATAAAAGGAAGGTTGGCCAAAAAACCAACCAATATGGATTTATTTCACCATTCAACATTGGAGTCCAAGTCCACCAATGCATACCCTCTAACCATACCAAACCCAAAACGGTGCAAGCTGAACCAACCTTTCTATCAGTTATAGATAATTTTCCAACTTCCACATTTCCTGAAAAGGCTAACAAATAAATTCCTGTAACTAAAAGGGCGCATGGCCCAACAATAGATCCGAGAAGATGTCCTGCTGCGCTTGAAGGTGATTCAGGTACTGTCACTGGACTAAAGAGGACCATTACAAATCCGATTACTGCTATTATTTTTGATACTCTCTTTATCAAATCAGACTTCGATGATAGAGCGGTGCCCGTCCCAACTACTACTGCGATAGCCGGAAGCCAGAACCACAAGGCCGCCTGCATTATCGCATCCATGCAGGGTGCTTAGGCCCCATCCTTATCAATAATGCCCGTAATATCCCTTAGCAGTGTGGCGTTTTAATGGCATTACTAATGCGGCACGGCTAAATACCCGACCCTTGTGGGCGAGATGCTTAAGGTGTTCTCATGGTAAAAATGCCACGTCAAATAATGCGATATAGTCCATCTGCTGGTAAGCATACTCTGCATACCATTGAGCGTGTTAAGAAGAGACGCGCTTCAGAATTAAAGTGGGGTCAACGCCGTTTCCGTAAGATTATGGCCGGATACCGAGGTTTCCCTCGTCCAAAACCAGAAGGCCGCGAGAAGCCAACTAAGAGAGTAAATATCCTATACCGCTGTACTGTAACTGGTAAAGCGCACTACGCTCCATGTCAGCGTGCAAAGAAGTTCGAATTAATCGATCGATGAGGTGAATGAATATGACAAGTAATTTCCTAAA
>DAJY01000079.1:0-1334 GCA_002499015.1 Euryarchaeota archaeon UBA242 | reverse complement strand
ATCTAACTGGCGGCCCTCAAGAAGGGGAATTAGTCGTTGTAACTGTAAAAACTGTTAAGGTGAACGGTTGCTATGTTGGTTTAGATGAATTCAAAGACATCGAAGGTTTCATTTTCATTGGTGAAATTGCCAGTGGTTGGGTAAAAAATATTCGCGGTTTTGTCAGAGAAGGTCAAAGGCTAATCTGTAAAGTGATGCGTACCCGCAAAGATGGTACATCTTTAGAACTCTCTCTCAAATCTGTTTCCGAAGAACGACGTCGTGGTCGTTTACAGGAATGGAAGAATGAAAAGAGAGCTCATCAATTGTTGAAGGTTATTGGAGAGAGAGTCAGTTGGTCTGAAGAGGAGATTTCTGAAACCGCAGAAGAACTAGCAGGAACTTTTGAAACACTTTATGGGTCTTTTGAAGAGGCTGCAATGAAGGAAGGTGCTTTAGTTGATGCTGGTTTTGAAGGAGATTGGATCAAAGTATTCATTGAAGTTGCAATTGAGAATATCATCCCAGACTTTGTTGAAGTACGGGGAACAATCTCATTGAGTATTGACTCAGTTAATGGAATTGAAGTTATTCGCGAATCATTACTTGCTGCAGAAAATTTCTCTTCAGAAGCGGATGAAATCGAGATATCATGCCACTATAATGGCGCACCACAATACAGAATTGAATTGAAGGCTCCAGACTTCAAGAGTGCAGAGTCTGCATGGGAAAATGCAACAAATGCTGCAATTGAATTAATGCAAAGTTCTGGTGGAGAAGCGAGAGCTTGGAGAGAGTGATACTTATGGCTAAACAATTACTACAACAATGCCTAGATTGCAATGCATGGTCATTGTCGACCACCTGCCCATCTTGCGGCAAAACTGCACAAGCTGCTGCACCTCTAAAGTGGTCACCAGAAGATCACCGTGCAGAACTTCGTCGTAAAATGTACAATGTTGAAGATTCTTCTTGGCCACAAAGTCTCCCTACTTTACCATCTCTGGAAGAGATGCGTGAATCAGCAGTAGTCAAGGTCATTGATGAAGAAGAATGATTTTTATTAATCAAATCGGCTTCCGATTTTAACTCTAATAATAGGGTGCTATGATTTGAATCAATGTCAAACATTATAACGCGTCGCGTTAGGATTGCTGATTCATGGTTCTAACTATTGAATGGAGAAACGGCAATACAGGCCTCCCAACCCATGACCTGATGCTGATTGCATTTCCAGGAGTAGGCAACGTTGGCAAGGCCGCTATCGATGCGGTTAACAATGTTAACAAAGCAACACAAGTTGCTAGACTCTATGACACTTCATTACCACCTTTAGCATGTCTTGATGAAGATGG
>DAJY01000116.1:4631-8269 GCA_002499015.1 Euryarchaeota archaeon UBA242 | reverse complement strand
GAATCGTGGAGAGAAATGACCGAGCGTATGGGTTATTGGGTTGACTTAGACAACCCATATGTGACCTTAGACAACAATTATGTTGAATCTTGTTGGTGGGCATTGAAACAAATGTTCAGTAAGGATTTACTTTACCGTGGGCATAAAGTTTTACCTTATTGCCCACAAACAGGAACATCTTATTCTTCTCACGAAGTCGCCCAAGGATACAAGGAAGTAGAAGAGCCTTCAGTTTATGTTAAATTCAAATTAGTTGATCAAGATGCATCAATTCTTGCTTGGACCACCACTCCTTGGACGCTTCCAGGAAACGTTGGACTGGCAGTTGGACCTGAGGTAACTTATGTTCGAGTCAAGATTACAGCTGATGCAGAAAACTGGCAAGGTGCTGGTGGTGCTGCAATCGGTGAAGAGTTAATTATCGCTAAAGATTTGATGAAAGAAGTACTGCGTCATCATGCAGAAATTTTGGAAGAATTCCCTGGTAGTGAATTAGTTGGTAAAGCATACGAGCCGTTATTCCCAGATGCTGTGCCACGTGGTGATTCACAAACAGCATGGACTATTTTAGAAGCAGATTGGGTGACTACTACCGATGGTACAGGTGTAGTTCACACCGCAGTAATGTATGGTGAGGATGACTACAATCTCGGAATGGCTGCAGGTTTGCCTGCTCACCACACAGTAGAAATGAATGGTTCATTCTGCAAAGGAATTCATCCTCAACTAGATGGCAGATATGTCAAACAATGTGACGCCACTATCATTGAATTATTATCAAATCCGGGTGGCTCAAATGGTAAGGGTCCACAAAGTGGATTACTATATCGAGAGAAACTATATTCTCACGATTACCCACACTGCTGGAGGACTGACCATCCACTTCTTTACTATGCAATGGATTCATGGTTTGTCAGAATGACTGCGGTAAAGGATCGATTAATCGAATTCAATAGCCAAACTGAATGGGCTCCGGATTGGGTGGGTGAAGGTCGCTTTGGTGAATGGATTCGTAATGTCAAAGATTGGGCTATTTCTCGCGAAAGATACTGGGGAACTCCTATTCCAGTATGGAGAAGCGAAGACGGTCAAATGAAATGTGTTGGCTCTATTGCTGAACTTCAGCAGGAAGTCGCCTTAGCAGTAGCAGCAGGATTTGAAAATCCCGATTGTCCTGATGATGTAGATCTACACAGACCGATTGTAGATGAATTTACTTTCGTAAGTGATGATGGTAAACCAATGAAGAGAGAACCCTTCGTAATGGATTGCTGGTTTGACTCAGGCTGTGCATCTTTTGCTCAATGGCACTATCCGTTTGAGAACAAAGACACATTTGATTCATCATACCCGATTGATTACATTTGTGAAGGAGTGGACCAAACACGAGGTTGGTTCTACACATTACTAGCAGTTTCTACAACTGTTTTCGATTCAATTTCTTACAAGCGTTGTTTAAGTCTCGGTCTAATATTGGATGCTGAAGGTAAGAAGATGTCTAAGTCGAAAGGAAATATCGTAGACCCTTGGGATCATTTCAACCGTGAGGGTGCTGATGCTACTCGCTGGTATATGGTGACGGCAGGAGCGCCTTGGAGTCCACTAAAATTCGACCCTAATGGTGTAAGAGAAACTTATGCAAAGATGTTCCTAACCCTTTGGAATGTTTACAAATTCCATGCAGATTATGCTGCACTTGATGGCTTTGACCCAGAAACTTCCGTAAATGATATTTCATCAAGGCCAGCATTAGACCGCTGGATTCTATCACGAATGTCATCTGTTGCAAGTGAATATCACAATGATTTCGTATCTTGGAATTTCCACAAGGCATGTCGCGACCTAGAAGATTTCGTTGTCAATGATTTATCCAATTGGTATGTTAGACGCTCTCGCAGAAGATTGTGGGATGAGGCTGAGAATGAAGACAAGGCATCTTGTCAACATACCCTTCACGAAATATTGGTGATAATTTGCCGCCTGATGGCTCCAATCTCACCATTCATGGTCGACGTGATTCATCGTAATCTTACTGGACAACCTGTTCATCAAGCCGCTTGGCCATTGGGCGTTCCAGGAAGCCTAGCGGGTGCAACATCCGATGAATGGGACCTTGAGGCAGCAGCAGCTACCGCAACAATACCACCTGTGGATAAGAAATTAGAACAAACAATGAGTTTAGTTCGTGAACTTGCTGAGGCAGGAAGAAGGATTCGTGTTGATGCTGGTAGAAGGCAAAGGCTTCCATGTGCACAAGGATGGATTGTCGCTGGGCCAGACCTATCAATTTTCCATGAGATATTGTCCGAAGAATTGAATGTTGAAGAAATTGCTATTGAGCAAGATTTGAACCGATTCCAAAAAGTGGAACTTGCTCCTAACTTCAGAACTCTAGCACCAAAAGCAAGAGCAGAGGTTAATGCAGTTTCTAACGAGATAAAGAATGCACAAAATCCTGATCAGATGCTTGAGGCAATCAAAGCCGGTGGAATGCAAATTCTAGGTATTGAGATAGATGAAAATGATGTTGAGATTCGTAGAACAGAAAGAGATGGATTCGCTGCTGAAACAGTTACCATCGGTCAAGGTGAAAATGCATTCCAAGTATCATTAGTTCTAGATATGCAAGATACACCGTTACTCTTGTCTAAAGGATTAGCAAGAGATATCACTCGCAGAATCCAAGCCAAGCGTAAGGAAATGGACTTTGAAATAGAAGCGACAATCGACTTGCAGGTGTGGTTACAAAATGCACCTGAGATGTTTGAATCAGATCAAACATGGGTTGCTACAGAAACGAGAAGTGCAGCAGCAGTATTCCATTCTGAGGGCCAAGCCCCAGCAAATGCAGATTCATTCACAGTAGATGGAATCTCCGTTCAATTCACAGTAGAGTGAGTTGAAATCGGTTAATCTTTGAAGCGATGCCTTGAAAGAGAGGATGCGCGAGGTTTTCTTATGCGCCGAGTGCTGCTTTGCTTGTTCATTGCAACTTCCACCTTAATGGCTGGTTGTTTAGGCAATGGTGAAGGAATTGCCGGCAAAGAAAAGGTGGGACCTATTTTTGATGATTACATCTTGATAGATGAAGCAACACATGGTGATGCGAGAGAATTCATTACCATCGATTTGCGCACAAATGAAACTACCAACACTACATGGGCAGTTTTCAATAAGGATTACGGTGGTAATTGTTGCGAGCATTATATCGCTACTACCATTGAAGGAGATATCATGAATATTGGTGGTGAATACCCCGTTTACACTGAAGACCGCGGCCATGCTTGGGACACTTACATTCCAGGAGTTCTCCCAGATACTCAGTGCCGGACTTTCGTCCCAACAAATCCAGGCCAAGAGGGACTTGGTGAGGGAAGTATTGTCCAAGCAACAAATGGAGATATTATCTCAATGACGTGGTTCCCATATATTGGTGCCGATGGCAAGATTGACAAATTCTATGCACTCTTGTATGATGATAGTGAAGAGGAATGGAAATGGTGTTATAACCGGTTGACTGAACCGTTCTATGACCGTTCATGGCAAGTCGAAGTAGTAGGTCCAATTTCATCCAGTTTAGGCAGTGGTGATTGGGCTAGTATTATCGTTTCCAATTTCTGGCATCAAACTCAAAATGC
>DAJY01000116.1:746-4394 GCA_002499015.1 Euryarchaeota archaeon UBA242 | reverse complement strand
TTGACAGCCTATTATGATGTCAATAAACCGCACAAAGAAATGCGTTCTTTCCCATTCCCTTCAGGTGGATTACTATTCCCTAATTACTATGATAATGGTAATGCAGCATATATGGATACGACATTGTCATGGAATGAACTTGAAGTTCAATTTCCTTCCGAATATTGCCAAATAGATAGTACTGGCTCAATTCATTGCATGAAGAATACTGGAACTGATTTTACACATTTCATTTCATATGATGGAGCCAATACTTGGCAAAATTATACCTATCAAATGGGTAATGTTTCAACATCAATCGAAGAATGGGAGTTTCAAGCAAATGGCGAATTAGACCTATTTGTTCTAAACATTCGCTACCAAAGTAGCGAAGGTCCAGATGTTGATATGGTCTACCATGTACGCGGATATTCTGAAGATATGTCGCCGGATACTCTAACCTATATTGGAGCAGGAGATTTAGATTCGACATCCGGTGCAGGAAATGATATTCGCTTTGACTTTGCAAGCCTAGCAATATTGCCCGACGGAGGGGTTGTAGTTGCCTTCCACGACTCAACTGATGAAGATCCATTATTCGCAGTTGAATTGGAACTTCCTCAATATTAATTTTGTAATAAGTGTTGATTTTGCGTTGGTTAATCGCATAACATTAATGACATCAATATATTGAATAAACGGCATTATTTGAGATTGAGCAGGGGTATCATTGAAGACCTTTCAATAACAGCATCAGTCTATGGCGAGAGGAGGCTATGCCCATCATGCAATTCTCCTAGTCGTATTGCTATTGATTGGAGGTCCAGTCCAAATCGGTCTTTCAGCGCAATATGATGGCGCAATAGCCCAACAGTCACTGATTGATGAGCCTACAATATTCCCTGCTTCTACTGGCTCGACACAAACCATTTCATTAGATGGCTCAACTGTCAATGATGCCTTTGAAGTGGAGGTGCTAAGCACAGAGCCATTAGTTGATATCAAACTCAATATTTCACCTGCGGTACAAGTCACTCAAACTGGATATATTTGGGATGATAATAGCATATGGTCACATACAGATGCTCAACTAGATGGTGCTAAGCAATCCGGTGTAGGTTTAGCCCTGAAGGGTGTAGATGCAGTATGGGATTTTAATTCAGGCAATGATGGTTGGACTTTCTCCAACAGTTATTCGGGAATATCAACCCTTCAATGTGGGACAAACGGTACTGGTGGCGGTTCGATCAGAACTTATGCAGGTTCAACATACGCAACTTCTCCAATAGTCAATCTTAACGGATTATCTACAGTTTCTGTCCATGCGTGGGTGCAACAGGGTAGTTCAGGATGCGGAGAAGAACCAGATTCCAATGAAGACCTCGCATTCCAATACAAGACAAGTAGTGGTGCATGGACGACTTTCCAAACATATCTCGGCGCAACTGCTGGAGGTACAGCAGTTCAGTTGAATCAGAATTTACCTGCGGTAGCATTGCATCCAACCAGTCAGATTAGAGCATATCAAAACTCAGGCTCAAGCACATGTTGCGATTACTGGTTCTTTGATGACGTATTCTTGGACATTCCTTCATCCGCAACTTGGATTAGTCCCACTATCGGTTGGGCTAGCAATGCATCATTCCCAGTTTCAAAATCTGTGATGGCTCCAATGTATATCGATGCCAATGTACCTACAGGAGCACGACTTGATTGGACCGTATTGGATGATAACGGGCTTGAAATTGATGGGATGAGCGGTTCAGGTTCAGTGATTCCCTTACAACTTATTGATTTTGAAAATATTAACGAAGTAAGAATTAAGTTTGATTTTAATGAATCAAATGCTGGAATTCCAAGAATTTTCGCACTTTCATTTGATGGTTCATACAAAGACACATTACAACCACTTCAAACAGGGATGATCTGGACCAATAATGGAGCACTCTATACCAGCAGTGCAACCCAATTCTCAGGTAATGCAAGTGCAAATATTACCTCTCCTTGGTATAGTGCTGACTTTGCATCTGAAAGTTTATTGGTAGAAGGCCAGACTACAAATGCACAAGCACAAATACGATTTGACAGAGATGATAACTGGACTAATATTTCTTTACCGTACATCTATAATTTGGATGAGACACTTTATGGATTGCAATTACAATTCGCAGCCATGGCTCCTGCCGATGGCAATATGAGTAATTTCACCTCTTGGCAAGTTGATGAAATTGAACTTAGGTTTAGTGGTGGGTCTTACCCAGCCCAACCTGCAATCGATTTCTCAGGGGATGAACTCCTTGAATGGGGGGGCAGTGATGATAGGGTCGGCTCTTGGGGTTGGCAAGACCGATTCGCCAATGGTGAGACACAAGTAGAAGTTGTTGCAGGTATCTCAGGATATGCTACAACAAAAGCTTGGATTCCCAAGAATGATTTACAATCACTTTCGTTCTCAGTATTAGCACAAGGTGGAACATTTAACACAATCAACATCGTTGTTGGAAGTACTACTGTTACTACCTACTCATCTTCCGATCGCACTAATGCACAAATACAATTAGATATTTTAGAATTAGATGACCTCAAATTAGAATTAGCAGCATCTACCTCAGCAGTTGCCGCATTAGGCACATTCTTTGTAGAAGTTGAATTAGAAGTTCTTGGCTCTGGCAATATTACTTATGGTGGATTAAGTGCACCGTATCAGGCCTCAATGACATTGGATGCTGGTCCACAATCAGCATTCGTTTTAGCAATTAATTCAGCTCGAAGAGGATTGGTTCCTAATCAAGGAATTCACAATATCCCTGTCCCATTCATCGCATCATCCCCAGGTGATTTGAAAATTGAATTGCTATCGATGAACTCCTCATCAGAGGTAGTTCTTGTTGACACTAGCATGGAAGATGAACCATTGACACTGACTCCAAGTCAGCAATGGATGACTATGCACACATCATATCAAGTGTTTTCTTCAACCGCTAATATGGTTCGTTTTGATGTATTTGGCTCTGAAAATGAAGCGACTTGGCTACTACCGTTGAATGGGGGGACACCGATTGGACAAGGAGATCATGACAAAGTTGAGTTGCATCCAACCAATGCTCTACAATCATCTGTTAATGGCACTGATGTTGATTTCAGTATTACCTTTAGACTTGAACCGGATTGGGAGGATGAAGATCTATTGACTGTTTCATCAAGATTGATTCTCAGCAGTAATACAGTTTCAATTCCCGCAACCTATTATTGGGGTGGATTTGGCTACCAAGGGTTTGAAAACGACTTAGAAATACATTCATTCATTGTTTCAACTGATGAAGAAGAAATCCCTCAGTCTGTTAATTTCTTACAATCTTCAGATGAGATACAATTTACAGTCGATATTGGATTTGAAGGCGTTGATAGCAATGCTTCATTTGCTGATGGTGACGCATTGGTAGAACTTATCAGAGGAGGGCAAGTGATTGCAAATACAACGAGTTTGGTTGAGGATATTTGGGTTGTTAATGATACAATTCCTTTCACTCACGGAAATCTAACTTGGACTATCAGAGTCACGCCATTAAGCGGTTCAGGTACAACAACTAATTCCGAGATTTCTAGAACGTTCTTTATCGATTCAGTGAAACCAAGGGTGCTTGAAACCAATGTTGGTTGGTATGACCA
>DAJY01000116.1:0-572 GCA_002499015.1 Euryarchaeota archaeon UBA242 | reverse complement strand
AGAGAACCAAGTACGACCCAAACGATGCACATTCAAATCACTGACCAGCCAGAATTGCCGACCAATATTTATGCTAAAGTCTGGCGCCAATGGCTTGAAGATGACAATATGAATGGCTGGCCAGACCCTGATGAGTATTCGTCAATGTCATTGCTAAAACCATCAAACCTTGACGCCTTAGTAGGACAATATACACTGTTATTGGATGATAGCGGTGGTAGCATCGGGCAGAAAGTTGCAGTCTATATCGTCGGCCAAGATACCGCTGGTTACGCAATCAAGGATGCTGGTTCAAATCAAAGTGGTGAGCACTTGTTCATGTATCAATTAGCACCTGATGGTCCTCCATCCATAATGGCTAATGCATTCTCATGGCAAGATGGTCGTCAATCTTGGTTACATCCGGATATGCCATATGTTCTAGAGGTTGATATCAGTGAACCAAACGGTGGTTCCGATCTCGCTTCAGTAGCAGTGGCTTTGGCTGGAAATCAAGGTTCAGACCCACTTCTAATCACTTGGGATTTTAAAACTGGAAATTGTACAAGTGCTTCATCACACATAATTATAGA
>DAJY01000080.1 GCA_002499015.1 Euryarchaeota archaeon UBA242 | reverse complement strand
TGAATGACAATGGTTCTGAATCAAAGAATAGGCTGATTTCTTAGCCATTCCAAATCGGAAATATATAATTGGCGAATATCATCTAGTCCTAGAACCAACATTGCTAATCGCTCTAATCCCATTCCCCAAGCTAGTACTGGGGTTGTGATTCCTAGTGGCTCGGTTACTTCAGGGCGTAGAATACCAGCTCCACCCAATTCGAGCCAATTTCCTTTCCATTTCACCTCTACTTCTAGGCTTGGTTCAGTATATGGGAAATAAGCAGGGCGAACTCTAACTTCAGGACAGCCCATCTTGGCATAGAATGTTTTGAGAGTGGTGACCAACATTTGTAAATTGGCCCCTTCTTCCATTATGATCCCCTCTATTTGGTGGAACTCTGGTAGGTGGGTTCTGTCTATTGCTTCCTTGCGGAATACTCTGTCAACTGCGAAAACACGACATGCTTTGTCTGGGTTGCGTGAAAGATACTGAATTGTATTGACCGTTGTGTGAGTTCTCAATAAGCCACGTTTACTGACTTGGTTGGAGTAACTTCCTCCCCAGCCAGTTGAACCAGTATCTCCTCCATTGAGGTGTATCTCTTGCCATGCATCAAGAATATTCTGAGGAATGTCCATCTCTGCTGGGTTATCCAAGTAAAATGTGTCTTGCATCTCTCTTGCTGGGTGGTCTTGAGGAATAAATAATGCATCCATATTCCACCCTGCAGTCTGCACGTAATCATCAACAATCTCTGAGAAGCCCATCTCCAAGAAGGTACTACGGATGCGCTCAATTATAGCCTGCATTGGATGACTACGGCCACTCGCTGGCGTAGAGGACTGTAATGTTACATCGAATGAACGATAATCAGCATCACGCCAATTTTCACTTTGTAATAATTCAGTAGTAATCTCACTGACCATCTCTTTCTCTTGCAGTTGCTCTGTCTTGACAGCATTTCCCGCAGTGGTAACATTCCACATTCTTGAAGTTGTAATTACACTTTCAATTAGATTACGGCGACTCTTGAAATGCTCTAGTAACTCGCTATCAAGAGATTGTTCTAAAGCGGGAAGACCTGCGATGAATTCGCTTCTCTTAGCAATTGCAGTTTCAACAACATCCGCATCTGCCACGACGAACTTACCAGCCTCAAGGCTAACACCCAATCTCTTCAACAAACCAATACCAGAACCTGCTTCATGACGCTCAAAAGATTGTTGTAGATTCTGCATCGTTGCTTCCTCGGTTGAACAGATCCAATTCCACAACCTTGCTTCTAACAATCCATTTGCGATTGCATTAGTACCTTCGTTAGCCAATCTAATCTGAATAGAAGAAGTCTCTTTTGTTTTGGCTAACTTCTTGTTGCTTAACCCATGTCCTGCAGTAACCGCAATCGCTTGGTCTTGCCAATTACACGCTTGTAAAATCTCCTCAAGCGACCATTTCTTAGCAGCATCACCTTGGATGACACCTAACATGCGACGCTCGGGATTGAGTAGCGCATGCCCTTCCATGACTTTTGCAATTGAACCACCACCTTCAATTAATCGGTTGCTAATAGTACACTTTGCACCAATTGAAGATGTTTACAAAGTTTTCAACTGAATCTATAATTCATTCTTCTTCATCTAGCCAAAGGAATCTTTCGCATGAAATACATGTATATGTTTGAGGTCTTTTTCCTTTGACTACTTCGATGTGGGCACAAGAGCCGCAGAGAATTGATGTTGTAATCGGTTTATCGATAGTAGTGTCAACTCTGTACATCACTCGTCCAGCCTCCGGCATACCTTCGCTAGTAGGGAGCCATTCTCTAATTTCTTTCTTTGACATACTATAATCACTTTTGGTACTCATTCCAATAATGAATAATACAATTCCGCTGATACCGATTGTACCTGCGAGGGCGAATATTCCAGCTACGGAAAAGAACGCTCCAAAAAAAATACAAACAGTACCTGAGAGAATGAAATTTTCACGGGGATTACGCATCAATTCACCTCCCTCTATGCCAGTGCATTGGCCAATGCTTCAGCAACTCGTGGTATTTGTGAAAGAGGAACTGCACATAGGCCAATGCGCACTCCCCCAGTAAGTGGAACGAGGTATACATCCTGTTCTGCACATGCTTCCGCAAGTGCAGCAGGGTCATCGCTTTCTATCCATGCAAAGAATCCATCCATTGTTGGATTGAGCGGAACTCCCAGTTTAGAACAGGATTCAATTAGTAAATTTCTTCGAGTTACCAATAACTCTCTCAATCGATCTCTTTCCCCAGCCCATGCGGCACCAGATTGTTCATCTGCATGCATTGTGCTAACGGTGTATTGTGCAATACGAGGTGCTGCTGACCAAGTTTGTCGGCCAGTCACTCCCATTACTGTACCAATTCTTTCTGTGACTGCAGAGTCTGGGTGTAAACTGACAAGTGCCCCAGTTCTCAAACCATATATTGTATGTGATTTTGATAGAGATACTGCAATTGTAATCAATAAATTCTCAGGCCATAGCATCCCATTGTTCAGAGCCTCAGTAATTGTTTCAGCCCAGCCATGAGGTTCATCAGCATAGAGGTGGTATGCAGCATCTAAGAGTAATGTGTGACCAACATTTTCATTGACGTTAGCACTTTCCACAAACGCATCTAAGAATGCCATTCTTCCATCCGCTGTCATCGATAAACCTGTCGGATTGTGAGCAGGATCGTTTAGCCAAGTCATTACTTTGTCTTGTGCTTGGCATAACTTTGCCAATTCGGATTTGAAACCTGTAATATCAACATATGGCAAATCTGAATCTTTAGATGGTAATAGTGGATAACTTGCGTAGGACAAACCGCAACCGTTGAGGAATCCTTTGTAAGGCCCCCAATGTCTATCTCTAAGAAGTACCTTATCTCCTCTATTTGCAAAGTTTGCTGCTGCGAGGTAGAGTGCTCCTGAGCCACCAGGTGTAGCAGTAGCGGTAGTGGTTATTCCAAGCCCCTCTAATTCAGCACGGCTTTCACCGAGTGCCAGCGTAACAGCGAGGTCTAGGAATGATGGCAAACCCTTGAGTGGTGCATAAGCGGCGATCTCAACCGGTGGTGCTTGGCGAATAGCCGCATCTACGACTTGATTAATCGCTAAAGTACCATCATCTTCCAATAATGCACCAATAGTTCCGTTTACGGCATCAGCGCCAGAAGCAACCGCTTCTTGGAAACGAGCCCACCAGCCAAAAATAGTGTCGTTTCCGACTTTGGTTTGGGCATATGGGTTCAGCAATCCAACGCCTGCTTCTTCGTCCATAACCCGCCCAATGCAGACATCCTCTTTGAGTTGCCTCTTCTACAAGTAGTGAAGGAAGTGAGAAAAAGCGACATTTCGCGTAATAGTTTTTCAAATTAACAACATTCTCTCACAACGATTGCAACCACTTTATTCAAGAAGGGGAGGCAACTCGCCCACCTTGTCGCCAACGTAGCATAGCTGGTAGTGCTTCGGATTTGTAATCCGACGGTCGGGAGTTCGAGTCTCTCCGTTGGCTCCTCATTACGTTAGTTTTAACAATGTTAATCGTAACTATTTTTTTGTGATTTATAGCGAATCCTCAAAGAAGGTGTAGTGACTGCCCCCTACATGGTAGCACAGCGTCTTGACGGCAAGGCTTGCGCAGCGAGTGTCGAGGAAGAACTGCATGCTCGTATTTCAACTCTAAAGCAAGCAGGAATAATTCCACATCTTGCAGTATTAATCGTAGGAGATGACCCTGCGTCTCATGTATATGTTGGGTCCAAAGTCAAAGCCTGTGAAAGATTAGGAATCAAATCAACTCATATTGAATTACCAAGTGATAGTAGTGAAAATGAAGTAAGAATGATCATCAATAAACTAAATGCAGATGAATCATTGCATGGTATTTTGGTTCAATCACCTCTTCCAAAACATATGGATGAAGAAGGATTAACCGATTTAATTTCACCCAAAAAAGATGTTGATGGTTTTCATCCAGAAAACCTTGGAAGATTGGTACAAGGACGAGTGGATGGCATGTTGCCTTGCACTCCAAGTGGCGTAATGCGTATGCTCAAGTGGGCAGGAATTGAAACATCTGGAAAAAGTGCAGTCGTTCTCGGTCGTTCGCGAATTGTTGGCAATCCTATGGCTTTGTTACTTGGAGCAAAAGGTGTGGATTGCACAGTAAC
>DAJY01000036.1:6450-8656 GCA_002499015.1 Euryarchaeota archaeon UBA242 | reverse complement strand
AGTATTTTTTGGAGGTCAAATTGAAACTAAATCCATCTGCAAATTCAAGATTAAAAATGATGAATGTAGAATTAGAATCTCTTGAATATAGTTTTCCAAAACCAGTTTTCTCGGTACAAGAACCGTTGAACCAATTTAATCCCCGTTTGTTGTCAGTAGATGCCCCTTTACTCGAAATTGAATTGCCAGACCCTACAATCTCCAATGGAACGGGAGGGATAACGATCCAAGGAATGTCGGAAGGCGATTCTCCCAATCTTGAAATTACTCTCGAACTCCGCAGTCAATCTGGCGGGGAAGTAGGAGTTCGGTTATTTAATGGCCATAATTGGACTAATGAACTTGCTAAATTCGGCACTAGTTTCAAAAAAATTCTAATTTCTGAACAAATAGATAACTGTACACAACAAAAACCCCGGATAAACTTTTTCAATTATTCAAAAGGAACAAAAATAGAAATTAAAGATTATTCAATTAATAAAAGTGAATAATAAGGCCCCTGCACACCACAGTATGAGGCACTCATGTGGCGCTACCTTTGTAACGGCATGCTGAAGATTTACAATGATGCATCCATCAAAGTTCATTGCTTAAATATGGCGAAACTGGTTGATGAGAAAGTCATATTTACTGGTAATTCATCTTCCCTTCTTATAGGGATTATCAGACTCAATGTACTCTATCCAACGTACGACTATTTTGCCTCCCCTTCAATACATTTTTTCATTGATTTTTGTGTTAATGTATAAGAGATGTTGTCGATATCTGATGCAAAGTTACCTTCAAGTAGATCAATCATCATGGTTTTATTTACATCATCATAGTATATCGAACAGTAGTCGGGGCCACTCGGCAAGCGTTGTATTGTTCTGGTGTTTGTTGGAATCTGAAAATTCGGAATGATTCCAGAAAGTTTGAAGTCCGCGTCCAAGCCATGAACNNGCCCATTTGTTCTTGGAATACCCAAAATGAGCGGGGACTTCAAAGGTGTCCCATTTTCCTGATTTTGACTCCGCAATTACCATTCCTTTTATTTTCTTTACAATTAGTTTTTTTTCCCCAATCTTATATTTGACATCCACAGTCATCGCCAACTCACGCTAATACGCTTCTGTAAATAAATGCAACTACAACAGCCAGATTGTGGAATAATCCGTTTGATTATCAATTCGGCTGATTTAAAAGTGTCCCACTTCTCAATTTCATATATGTTGCTGATTTCTTCTTTCTGAAGTATTTCTTACGATGCACGCTTCCATTACGGCTTTTCCTGGATGTGGGTTGTTTCTGATGTCCAAACATAGCTCCAGTAGATTTCATACCAATTCTCTTTGATGTAATCCCTCTCAGTTAGGAATAACACAGACAAACCCTCTACAGTACCATAGATACGAAGAGATTCTCCTTGCCTCAGGAAATCCCAAGTATTGGATTCTGTCTGGAAAACAACATCGACGAGGTCATCAATTGTGATGAATGGGGCCACTCCTTGAACAATAGATCCATCGCTGTTATCCATTGAATCGTCGAACATACTTGAGTAGATTCGATTGTACTCCGATGACTTTTCAGGCTGATTTGTGAGGAGTTTTCCCGTGATTTCTCTGTACTGTTCAATCGGAATTCGCAACAACGCAGAATCTTCAGTGATTGTACACGACAACCACTCATCAAGGTCAAAAATTACTCCAACATGTGGTGTATTGGTGAACAAGGCGTACCTTTGATGGTGCAATTCACCTATGTTTCCCGGTTTCTGCTTTCTTCCAGGAGCTAGAACTTTCAGATAGAGAGGTGACCGATCTGGAATGTCAAAGGTTCGCAGTAGCTTTGTTTTATCTTTTCTTGATTTTCTCTTTTTCATTTTCCTTCCTCCCTTTCATCTAAAATAGGTTTTAGCGCAGTAATTAGCAATATTGGTCTTGTGTATGACCATTGATGGTTAGTTGATTTTCCGGACCATTGCCGGTATTCTACGGTTGAATACAAAACGGTTGACAACGGTTGAAAACAAGGGGTCAAATTTCCTTGCCTCATCAGTTTAACCTCCAAATATAAGTATTGTAGTGATGATCAACCTCTTGAAAGTCGACATGGTCGCTCTAACTGGCAATTAGCGGTTTTCATCTTGTAAAGGCAGAAAATTGCTCAAATGTTTTCTGCATCAGTTGTATCACAGCATAATGACGTCAAAGTAATGCTCGTA
>DAJY01000036.1:0-6316 GCA_002499015.1 Euryarchaeota archaeon UBA242 | reverse complement strand
AATGCTCGTACCGGAATACTAGCCGTAAATATCACGACACAAGCTCGCTTTGCACATTTAGATTCCATAAATAGGACCAAGAAATGATTGATAATTTAAATAGTTGTTTTTTATGAGAAAAAAATATGACAAACAGAACCACACTTTTTATCTCTCATGGCGGAGGTCCCATGCCACTCTTGGGCGATAAAGAGCATGTAGAGATGATTCAACAATTGAAGCAAATCAGAACGATGATAGAAAAACCATCTGCTATTCTTTTGGTAAGTGCTCATTGGGAAGAATCGATAGCAACGGTAACAACATCAAAAGCCCCTTCGCTCCTCTATGATTACCATGGTTTCCCCGAAGAAGCATATAGCATTAGATATCCTGCAAAAGGAGAGCCTCAGCTTGCGCAGAGAGTTCAAGAGGCTCTCTCCGAAGTGGGAATTCCTGTTCAAACTGATGAGAACAGAGGCTTTGATCATGGAATGTTTGTTCCCTTATCCATACTCTACCCTGAGGCAGACATTCCAGTAGTCCAGCTATCATTAGTCAATTCGCTTGAACCGAAACTGCATATCGAAATTGGCAAGGCTCTGGCAAAGGTCTCCTATGAACACCTAATGATAATTGGGTCTGGTTTCACATTTCACAATTTACGCAGCTTCTTTTCTCCGCTAACAGAAGAAATAAAGAAGAAGAATATTTCATTCGAAAATTGGATCGAAACCACTCTTACAAATAAGGATTTTAGTGAGGCTGAACGTGAAAATCAATTAGTACATTGGGAAGAGGTTCCTGGGGCAAGATTTTGCCACCCCCGTGAGGAGCACCTGATTCCACTTCACCTCTGTTATGGCGTAGAACAGAAACCTGCTACAGACTATTTTAGGGTTAAAATTCTCAACATGGATTCGAGCTTCTTTCTATGGAACTGAGAGAGTTGAATGGAGGGGGCCTTGTATTGTGGAAGGTGAAGAAAAGAAGACGGTTCTCTAAATCCTCGTCATTGTTTTGTCTCACCTCATTGGTTGTAAGCTCATTTGACTGCATGTAGATCTGAGTCTAACAGTGAACATAAATCTATAGAAGAATGCTCGTACCGAAACGTTAGAATTGGAATGAATATATCATTAACAATCAAAATGAAATTCTAAGGTCGGTATGAGCACGAAGGTCAGCAATAGATTGCTTAGTGCTCGCACCGAAATTTTAAACTCACAATAGTGAGCGATAAATTGCCTCATAATCGGCTGCATTATGGTCATATGTATATTTGGATAAAACCCTCTCTCTTCCAAGTTCTGCTTGTTTAACTCGGCCTTCAGGGTCATCTAAGGCAGCATTAACAGCCATTGCCAAATCACTTGGATTACCACATTCAAATAAACTTCCTACAGTCTCATCAATCATCTCAGTTAATGGTGCTTGGTTAACGGTTACAACAGGTGTTCCACTGGCTAATGATTCAAGAGGAATCAATCCCTGACCTTCATAATAACTTGGATAAACAACTAAATCAGCACTTCTGAAATGTTGTGCAAGATTTTCAAATGACATTCCACCTTTGATGAAAACAGCATGACCAACACCTAGTTTTTTCGCTTGCTTAAGCAGTGTTTTCCTCATATGCCCTCTTCCAATAATACACAGCCTCGCACCTGGATGCTTTGCAAGTATTTCTGGCATTGAACGCAATAATGTAAGGTGCCCTTTTCGGGCAACTAGGCGACCTACTGCCAATAATAGTGGAGTGTTCTTACTCGGTCTTCCGGACAGAGAATCTTCGTCGGCTGCATCGTATTCTTGACGTAATTTTTCATGGGCTAATTGTTCATCTTCATCATCATGGTTCAATGGCCTAAACACAAGGTGGTCAACACCGTAAAGAATTGTTTCACAACGCCAATTATCTTGAGGACTATACCAGCGTTTGAATTCTTGTTTAGTCGAATTACTTATTGCAACAGATACAGATGATTCAACAATTCCTGCTTTTTCATATCTGGCATACCAAGAACCAGTTATCAGTATTGCCAAGTCGTTTGGATTCTTCCAAGTCGCCGCCTCGCGATGCTTTGCAGCAAGTTTCATTCCTTCTTTTTCACCGAACCATGAACCATTTAATGCAGAAACGACTGGTGCAATATTATCTTTAACAAACCTATATTCCTTTCTTGTCCAAGAAACAAGTGGCAGCAATGTGTGTACAATATCGACCTTTTCAATTTTGTTCAAACGAGTTAATGCTTTCAATGCATGCTTTCCATAAGAACGAGTAAATGCCATTGGTAACTTTAACCAAGGCACTTCAATTATTGCAACTCCTTGCTGAGCGGGTGCAATACCGCTATGTGTTCTTGTAATAATTGTAATTTGATGTCCTAATGATGCTAAATGTCCAGCTAGATGGAATACCACAGAGCCAATACCGCCCCATCTGGGAGGGTATTCACCAGATATCATCGCTATGTGCATCAACCCTTCCACAATTGTTTAGCGTTTCAATATCACCTATCCAAAATTGCATATCTAGCATATTATCTCTCCAATGCCTTCAAGGGGGTTACTCTTGTGGGCAGGATATGAGCGAAGTTCTTCCAGTAACAGTAACTGTTATTCTTCCTACCCGCAATGAAGAAGAGGCACTGGGTCCAACAGTTGACGCAATCCCAAGGGGTTGGTGTAAAGATTTAGAAATAATGATAGTTGATGGTAATTCAACTGATAGAACTAGAGAAATTGGCCTAGAAAAAGGTATTAGAGTCCATTTGGAAGACAGAAAGGGATATGGTCGAGCATATAGAACTGGTTTTGATATAGCTTCTAACGAAATCATTGTAACAATGGATGCAGATTGTACTTATCCAGCAGAAGTTATACCACAATTGGTAAAGAGATTACTTGATGATGAATTGGATTTCATCTCATGTGATCGTTTGAGCCTAGCAGAAGATGGTTCAATGTCAGGATTACATGGCTTTGGTAATTGGGGATTATCTTTCACTGCCCGTATGTTATTCGGCTATGGTCTAAAGGATTCACAAACTGGAATGTGGGTATTCCGCAAGTCTATTTTCAATGATGACAGAATGAGGCCAACCAATGATGGTATGCCACTTTCAGAAGAGATCAAAATTCTTGCCCGTAAATATTTGGGTAAGAAAAAAGCAATTGAGATTTCAGTACCATATCGGCCTAGAGTCGGAGAAGCAGAAATTCATACATGGGGAGATGGGTGGAAGAATTTCAAATTTTTATTCGCTCGCCGTTTAGGAATAAACAGGACATTAACGCCATGGGGCGGAAGGGATTCTAATCCGGATTCAACAAAGGGCGATTTACCCGAGCAATCGTCATAAGCATAGAATCAAAGGTAAGTGGTGTAAGCCCTATTCATGGCAGAAGACGGCATTGATGCTGTACTGGTGGGGTCTCTCAATCCAGAAACGGAAAGTCCAAGCAATGAGTTGAATATTGCATTGGGTTCTACGATTGCAATTTCATTCATATTTTTATTACTCGCAGCAGTATTAGGACCTGCTTTAACGACAGGAAACAATACGAATGTTGATGACGAATCCGAATTCCAAGGAGAACAGGTTTACTTTACTTGGAATGAGCCTGAATATATGCCGCGTCATGAGGAGTGCATCGACCCTGATAACGGTCAAGATGCAGGTTACGAAGGCTACGGAGTCGGATATGAACCGAGTCTTTCAATCGATAGTCAAGGCAATTTGTTCGTGACTGCTCACAAGGATTTAGGTTGGGGCGGCGAAGGAACGCCAACAGCCCTTGTTTTTGGAGGCGACCCCGGATTATGGTATGCATGTAGCGAAGGAGATAGCACCTCTTGGGATTACTGGGCATCATGGTTTTGGATTTCAAATGATAACGGTGAAACATGGGGTCATGGCTCTGAATTCGAACCAACACCAGGAAATATGTTGTTATCATGTCCAACTAATCTAGGTGCATGTGCGGAAGGAGCTTCACAATGTTTAGGGGATGAAGGAGATATTGCAGTTGATGCAAATGATATGGTTTACTATCTTGATACTACTTTGGAAGATAACTGGTGGCATATCTTCTCTGATGGTGGCAACACCTACGAATCGGGTGCTTGTGCTAGAATGAATACAATGGCTGCTGATGACCGACCTTGGGTTGCTGCTCAAGGGGATGGAATTATTCACTATCTTGGTAACTCAGGGGCATCTCCTCCAGAATGTACCCTTGATTCTGGAAGATACTGGTATTATCATTCAGAGAATGGAGGTAACTCATTCTCTCAGTGTTATTCAATGCCGGGGGGCTGGTCAACTATTTCTAGTCAAAAAGCAGGCCCATATGTATTCGTTGCACAAGAAGATGCAGATTCAGATTCAGGAACAGTACATGTTAGAGTGAGCGATGACTATGGTCGAGGAACAGGGCCAGGTCCAAGCGATGGTTCATGGGCAGCACCACTTGATGTTGGTCCAAGAGAAGGAAATTGTCCAGAAGGTTATCCCGTTGTCAACAATAACGAAGGCGGCATGGTTGTTGTTACTTGGGCAGATTGTCCAAATGGCAACACTGGTGCTTGGGAAATGCGTGTAGCGGTTTCATATGATAACGGAACTAATTGGTCATCATGGAACGCCACAGCATTTGACCGAGGAATTAACATGTATCCTTTCGTTTCAATCACCGAAGATCAAGTGGTAAGTCTTGCTTTCTATGGCTTGGATTTTGACCAAAATAACAGTGAAGATGGCTATGTAGCTGGAAAAGATTGGTTCCTCTATGCTGGTGCTTTGAAAGAACCCCAAGAAGGCGATGTATGGGATTTCAGAATCGTTGACCCGACTCCACTTCACACTGTTACTGCCTATGAGGAAAGTAGCGGCGATACCCATGCACTTCACGATTTCTTTGAGACTGTAATGTCACCAGATGGATCTTGGATGGGTATTGCATACCAAGAAAATGTAGGACTTCATCCGTTTGAAGAAAATGAAGAGCAACGATACATTAAATTCATTCGCGGAGATATGTCTGCTAGTCATAGCATCATATCCGATAGCGAATCAGATAATCTCGAAATGCCATTTTTGAACCCCTACGATATTATTGCTAGTGTTAGGCCTGATTTGTACTGAGGTATTAACTTGAACAGAATCGAAAAACGCTGGCTTAACCAGCAATTTCCGGAATTCAAAATGTTTGATGAAGATGGTGAACAGGTTTCCAGCACTTCTCTTATTGGAAAATGGAGTGTAATCTTTTTCTATCCGAAAGATGAAACACCAGGCTGCACTATTCAAGCGAGGACCTTTGCGAAATATTATGGTGCCTTTCTTGCATTTAATTGCCAAGTAATTGGAATCTCATCTGGGACTCAACAATCTCATAAAGAGTTCCAATGTAATTCTAATTTACCTTACTCCTTACTAATTGACAAAAAATCAACATTGCGCCGCAACATGGACTTAGGAAAAACGCTTGGAAGGATTCCAAAAAGAGTAACATTTATCATCGATGAAATGGGCGTTATCCGTTATATTTTTGATTCACAATTCGCGGTAAAAACACATGTTGCTAAGGCTCTATCATTTCTAAAAACAAATTCAAATAATTATCAGTTATGAGAAGGTTGTTCTTTATTTCTTTTTTCTGCTGAGCGAGGGGGTAATTGATAGGTAGCCCCTCCTATGGAGGGGCATGCTGGCAAGACGAGTAATGGCTCTCGGCTTGGCCGCGATGTTACTCAGTATTTTCCCAGTGGCAACTGCAGATGACACATTACAGGCCGCTTCGCCCCTATCAGATGGAGTTTCAACAAATGGCTATGTTTGTAATGCGGATGGCTGTTCACCTAGTGATGAAATCGATTGGTGGAAGTTTAATGCCTTCAAAGGAGATATCGTCCAAATTGGATTTACTGGTTCAATGAATAATGGTGCATGGTGGTGTCCAGGTGATGGTTGGGAAGCCGATTTTTCCTTGCATGATTCTTCTGGGGCACAAGTCGTTAGTCAAGCGATGAGCGATACTGGCTCATCGGCTTCCCTTACCACAACTATGCCAGCAGCAGGAATGGTTTATGTCAAAATTAAAGGTAAAGATAGTTGGTGTAATGATGGAGTAGATTATACATTGAATCCATCTATTGACAAAGCAAATAGAGATACCGATGAGGATGGATTTATCGATAATGATGATGATTGTATTGATTTGGTCGGCGCTTCAACCAATGACCGCAATGGATGCACTGATACAGATGGGGATGGATGGTCAGACCCAGATTCTGGATGGGGTGTACAAAATGGTGCAGATGCTTTTG
>DAJY01000063.1:14279-14494 GCA_002499015.1 Euryarchaeota archaeon UBA242 | reverse complement strand
CGTTTTGAGGCTGAAATAGAAGGTGATATTGTTACTGAATGTGGAGTTTCTGAAGAGGGAATGCTAATTGATTTTTCTGATGTCTCTGCAATACTCACAGAATATGTCCATGATGTAATTGACCATGCTTTCGTAGTATATTCAGGCGATGAGAAGGGGCTTGCTGCTTGCGCGTTAATGGGAGAAGGACATAGAACTGTCATCGTTCCATTCAT
>DAJY01000063.1:10088-13981 GCA_002499015.1 Euryarchaeota archaeon UBA242 | reverse complement strand
ATAGCCATGCATTGCCGTGAAACTCCAAAGAGTGTTGCAAGTTGGAGAGTATGATTATTCAATACGTCGTCGACGTTTTCTCTGCCAATTCTCATCACCTTTGAGATGCTGAATTGCCGTAGTAGCCTCTATCAAACCACCAAGAATTCTGGTTGCTTCATCGTTGGTTAGCATGCTGCGCATAAGTGAACGCTGTAATGTGTGTTGGAAACTAATGGCATGTTCCTCTACTCCTGAAAGCGACTCTGCCATTTCTGCGATAGCTTGATTTAATTTCTCTCTTATTTGAGGATTAATATTTCTTTGCAGAGGTACTAAACTAGGTATTGCTGGGTCTCCGCCTTGATTTTCGATTACGCGACTTCTATGCAATTCGTAAAGTACGCTATTTACAGCATGACTCAAGTTAGCGATGGGATATCCTTCCCATGTTGGTAAGGTTAGTAAAAAATCACAATATTCTAGGTCTTCAGTAGACAAACCTTTGCCTTCTTCTCCAAAAATAATTGCTACTTTTTCTGTAAATGATGATATCTTTTCTGCAACTTCCCATGGGAATAGAAAGTGGCGGAAGAAGGTTTTCTTACCTTTTTCTCGTTTTCCTGAAGTTCCAATTACCAATGAGATGTCCGCAGTAGCCTCAATAAGTGAATCATATGTTTGGCAGTTTTCTAAAATTGAACCGGCATGCTTTGCTCTTTTCCTAGCCTCAACATCATCGGCAGAGCAAATTGGATTAACCAATCTTAAGTTATCAAATCCATGATTTAGCATGGTTCTGCATACAGCACCTAAGTTTCCTGGGTGCGATGCTCCTACCAATATCACCTCAAGTTGATAATTACTTTTGGGCAGTGGCAAATCAATTCGATCGCCCATAATTATTCGCCTTCCTGATAAGATTCATTCCACAATGCAATCCATCTAGGGTCACAGGCTTGATAAAGGAAAAAAAGGAAACCGCCCTCTTCTCTATCACTCATTACGATTGAACGCTTACGAATACCATGAGTATTCCTAAGATAGAGAATCAAGGACTCTAAGGGCTCACTACGCGTATGGTGAACGCTGACAGGTGTGCGTTGCCAATGAACGCGCAATGACACCGTATAACACCTCAATCGGTGCGGCGTAGTCTGTAACGAGTGACGTATCCAGCGATCCAGTTTCTTAGTTTCTTGGATTCAACATCGGTTAACTTAGAGACCATCAACTTGTTGTGGTCAAAGTCTGCAGTGAATTTCTCACCATGTTCTTCGACTAAACGGATAGCTCTGATTTTAATGAAACTTGGTCTAATATTTCCCATATTATTCACTCCTTAAATAATTTTACTTCGATTGGAATATCTGGTTCATCGTGGCGAGTAATTTGTAATTTAATCTTACGTGGAGGATTTTCAATTCCACGAGACCAAATGTACTCGTTTACTGCTGGGTCGATCCAGACTACTTCATCTTCGGTTACCTTCAAGTGTTGAATTACTTGGTTCTTGATGATTTGCATTGCACGAGGTGCACGCTTATATCTTGTGATATTCCATGCATGACGCAATGGAACGATTAATTCTGATTGATTTGCTCTAGCCATAATAAAACACCTCAGCGTTGTAACTTACTGCGTCTCCAGTGGTGTCTCTGTGGGTGAGATACCGTGTTTCGGTCGGTCTTTAACATGATCCAAACAGGGACACGTCTATTCTGCTTTCCTGCTTTGAGCAGGCGTATTTTTTTTGCGGCTGGTTTATTTCTTGACATTTCGAGCACCTTCTCAGATTCTTCGGATGGACGCACTATGGCGGCTCTTGGATTGTGATACGAGCAATTGCTTGAATTGCTCATCGTTTAGTATACCTTGGATTCTACCTTCTTCATTCATCTTCATCAATGCAACTCTAATGCTATCTGCACGTTGTGGAGTAGCCATTGCAATGGTTGCTAATCTTGACCTTGCTTCTGGTGAAAGGATTGTTTTGATGACAGCATTAGTATTTTGCATATCTACTTGTGTACGGTGAGCCTTAATCTCGGCATCTGCTTGAGCAGTTGCTTGCTGTTGAAGTTGCTTTTGCAACTCTAGGCGGCGTTGTTCGCGTAATAGGGACAACTCATCATCTTGAGTTGCTGCCATAATACTCACCACTTCACTTCCTTCAATACTTATCTAAACCAGGGAATTGCTCATTTGCTGCATCTCTGCAATCATGAGCAATTTCATTTAGCATCTTTTGGCCAGCACCGGTAATACGGCGACCTGCATAGAGTTGGACTTCACCCTCTTCAGTATCAACAGTCTTGGTTGGAACTTTCTCAACTAATCCTACTGATTCGAGTTGTTGAAGAGATGTACGAATGATGTGACGGCCGGCTACTCCAGGAGTGTTAGGCAATGATCCATTGTCTTTGCTTCCACCATATGCTTGTGAAAGATGTGTTACGCCTATTGGCCCTTCTCTTGCAACTTTTCTTAGAAGTGCAGCTGATCTTAGGAACCACCAATTTTCTTGAGAAGGAGGACGTTCACGAGATACTGCAGTCTTGACGAATTCAGCCCAGTCTGGGGTATCGATTCCATCGGTTGCAGCCATTCTCTCAGCAAGAGCTGGGATGAGTAGTTCAGAAGGGATATCATAGAACGTGGTCATGACAGGACACCAAGCAATTTGCCGACTTAACACCCCTATATCAATGAAACGGGTGAGAGCGGGCTACTGATTAGCCATCTGTTATCAAATTGAGATAGATTTGCTAACGGTGCAAGTGTTGATGAAGTTGGTACTTTTCGCCTTGTATGATGAAGAAAGCGTTGGCCCAAAATCCGAACCTTCTCAGGACACTTTTGGGCCTTTCATTTACACTTATCTTTTTGCTCTCATATGCAGTATATGGCGCCACAATAGCCCCTTCATACTATATTTATGATACTGAAGCAACTATGACGGAGATGCAAAATAGTGAACCTCAACGGTGGTATGATGAGGATGACAATACCACTACTTGGTCATGGGAATTTGCCCTTGATGGTCAAAATTTGACATGGGTAAATCTAACTGCTATGGAACTATCAGATGGCGCTATTGTAAAATTATCAAATGGAGCTGGTTTGTTTAGTCACCAATTATTGGGCGTTGTTGACGCTAGGGGTTTTTCATGCCAAGAACAGTGCCAACAGAATGTTACACACCAACGAGTATCTGAAAATGGTGACGATGTTTCAATAATTTCTCTGACCGAATTAGATCCTGCTAGAAGAAACAATGGTTCTGTCTATGGCCAAGATATAGATGCTGCTGAACAAAAAGCACGAGCAGAAATTGAATACTTTCATTCACCATCACAAGTTAGAATTGAAATAATTGAACAAGGAAATAGAAGCACTAGCCCAAATGTATTGCTGACTGGTGTTAATGAGGAGTTTAATTCTATCTCAGTGTTTTCGATTGATGCTGCAACGGAATTCTTGTGGGCATTATTCTCTGTAGTTGGATGTTTTGCAATTATCTTAATTCCATCTTTTACCGTATTTTTTGCTGCAAGAGCTAAAGAGAAAAGAGATAACTTGAAACTAACACAACAACAACTGCAAGATGAAAAATTAGTTACTAGTAATGATGATAATAGTTGAAATGGTTAGTTCAAAGCATCATTCAATTCTACATTGCCCTCATATAGATTGAATCATTGTGCCTGCATGATGGGCATTAGGCAGATACCGCTGATATTCGTTTTGCTGATTTTATTATCATCAAACATATCATTAAGGGAATCTAATTTTGTCCCGAATATTGTCGATAACACTTCTGCTAGAGCGACTGGCGTTGATTTATCGGTTACGAATTCCACATATAGTTACGCCAATTCGGCCGATGAGGCAAAATATAGAATGTTTTCATC
>DAJY01000063.1:5714-9865 GCA_002499015.1 Euryarchaeota archaeon UBA242 | reverse complement strand
GGTACTATTGACATTAATATTAAATTATTACACAATGAATATACCCAATTTGAAATTGTCAATGATACAATACAAATGGCAACTTTGAATGGCGGTTCATCCAACAGTATCCAACACCAATTCACATCTGCATATTCTGGCAATCATACTATTTGGATTACTGCAACATCCAGTATTGTAGATGATAATACCAATAATGATATTTGGTCAAAGGGGCTTGCTGTTGGCTCTAAATACTATAATTGTGATATGTTGACTTCATGGACTGTTGGAAATTTATGGTCCTCTAATACAGATGCCTCAATCTCCAATGGAAAGTCTTGTCATGTTGGTGCTGGTTCAAGTTCAACCTACAATAATAATATGCAAACATCTCTAATCACCCCTGCTATCGATATGTCTGATGCGGTTGAGAATCCTACAAGAACCAATGGTCTCTCTTTCTTTTATTCAGGTAGTGCTGCAGCAAATGATTATTTGAAAATATATTCAAAAAATACTATTGGAGGTTGGAATGAATTAGCTTCCATTAGTGGCACAATAGATAATAATTTCGCCGATGGTAGTAGCTGGCAAACCTTTTCTGTTAGCAATAAAGGATTTGCTTCGCCTTTAATTCCAGTTCCACAGGCAGATTTCCACTCACAATCACAATTTAAGTTTGAATTTTTTAGCGATACCTCAGGCGTCGATATAGGATATTGGGTGGATGATATAGTAATCTTATACGATCAAAAAGTTAAGAACTCGGAATATAGTTTGAGTTCTATTGGTGTTTCAACTATTGGCTCCCTACCTGGTGATTGGGGTTCTGTACGCGTTGAAGTAACCAATGATGGCAATATTACAGATTCTTTCATACCTTCTGTTATTGGTTTGCCGACAGATTGGCAAATCTATTACGCTCATACAAATGGAATTACTCTAAATCCATTGAGTGGAGTAACACTTTATCCAGGCGAATCTAAACAAATTGATTTGAAAATAATGCCAGACCAAAATGAATCGACTGGTTTTACTCAAATGACCTTCAAGGCCTATTCTAATTATTACAATGATGTAAATACTACATTGCCGGTTCAATTCCAAGTACTTGCTGATAGAGTCCCATTTATTACTGGACCTGAACAACGTCCAAATTGCCCTCCAGGAAATACCTGCACTTTCGCGGTTCTTGTCAAAAACATTGGTGCTGCTACCGATGTCTTTGATTTAACCATAGACCAAGCATCACTAGCCAGTGGATGGCAAGTGGGATTAGAATGGACACAAGCGAGTAGTATTTTGGTCAGACCTGATACTCCAGTACAAGTCTATTTGACAATGACCCTACCAAATGATTGCGCTCCAGATACCATTTCAACATTCAAATTAACAGCGACCTCACAGAACGACTCGCGAAGATTGCATGAACTCGAAATCGATATTTCGGCTTCAATGATTTCCAATGCTAGTGTTGAAGTGACAGATACGCAATCTGATGACTGGATAGTAAATGCTGGAGAGACAAAATCAATTTCATTTACAATTACCAATCATGCTACAAGACAAGATATTTTTGAAATGTCAGTACAGTCCAGTGGTGGCATGTTATGGGTTGTTGAGCAACCAACTAGGCCAAATGCAGTGATTAATTCTGGTGCTTCAACGACTTTTACAATTGAAGTTACAGCACCAGCGAATGCCCAAGCGGGAGATAGTGGACCGACTATCATTCCAATTATCACTTCTACGAGGAGTGGCATGACTTTCATGGGTACTGAGTTCAATGATTTAGAAGTAGAATCCATTGAGGACATTATCATACGATTAGTAGATTCACCCCTCAAATTAACTCCAGGAATCGGAAACAAAATCGAAATCGAGATTGAAAATAACGGCAATGGACCAACGCAGGTCGTGATAGACCTACCCAATTTACCTGAATCATGGCAATGGTGGATGAGACTATCTGACCAAAACCATACTGGTCCGATTGACTTGTCTGCATCTTATGACTTAGAAGACATTAAGATTGTCGAAGTGTGGATTTTGATTTCAATGGACGAATCGGCGGGTATAATGCATTCTATTGAAATAACTGCAATTTCAAATTCGATGGGCATAGACATAAACCCTTCAGATAATCTCATTGAAATTAATGCAATTACAGCATCACACAAACAACCAAGAATTACAAACTCTTCTAGTCCAAATGGTGCCATGGCAGATTCTACTACATCGGCTAGCATAACGATTCAAAATATTGGAAACGCTGTAGATAATCAGATTGCAGTACGAGTTTTTATTTCTTCATCGCCACCAGCACCTGGAATAATCGGATTCTTTTCTGTTGGTTCAAATGGTGGCGCTCTCCCTATAGATGGGTGGTCTGATATTACACTTAATGGAGGAGAACAAACAACTCTTACTGTTGACATGATACTTCCTGAGGGGATTCCACTCAATACGAGAATAATTGTAAGATTCGAAGTTGTAGGCGGATTAGATGAAGAATTACGCCCATACGAATTGGAACACGAGGCAATGATATTAGTTGACTCAAGGCGTTCGATGACAATCACTTCAAGCCCGATAAGTAATACAACAAATGAATTTGGTATCTCAGTGCCATTATGGATAAATCTTACCAGTACTTCTACGATGGCTGAGAATTATATCATTACCAGTAAGGTCCCTGATGGTTGGCAAGTAGTTTGCCTTGGTATATTGATGAATGAAAGTGGATACCCGATTAACACCCCTGCCGGGAATATTGATGGCCAAGATAAGTTTGTCTCATGCGATATCCATCGACTGAGTGGTTCCTTGGAAGGTCAAATAGAAATAACTGTTAGCAGTCAAGATGGTACACTTTCATGGCAAGATAAACAATCCATTTACTTCCAGTCACAAAAAGATAATTCATTTTCTGTTGGCATTGATCTGATGGCAACGGGCGCTCTTGCAATATTAGTTTTCATTGCCTTAATCGCTGTATTAATTAGAAAAAGAACACCTGAAATGGAACTCGATGATGTTGAAAAGGAAGAAGTGGTTATTTCAACCACAATCGGTCCACCTATTACACCAGCAAGCGGACCGCCAACATTTCAACAACAACCAACATCGTTTACTCCACTAACTGATCAGCCCACCAATGCTCCATCAGGACCACCTTCAAACGAGTCATTTAGTTCTCAAGAAGAAGTTCAACCGGTTGAACAAATTATTGCGGGACCTGCAATACCAGAATCGGGATTACCAGTCGGTTGGTCGGAAGAGCAATGGCAGCATTATGGTCAACAATATTTAGATGGAACTCTTTAGATAAATCAAAATGCTAACCACTGGTGGAGATGTATATGGTAGCATATCCACCACTCTGGTATGGATTGTTATTTGTTGTTTCAATTTGTGGAGTAACCACTTGGTATCTGCGTAATTTTACGACTAAGGTTGAGTTGACAAAACTTATTGCTTTTAGCGGGATTGTTTCAATGATTAGTTTATTGAGTTGGACTTTGGTTGAATTTTGAGTGATTATTATGGCTGAAATTATTGATTCTTCAACTAGTTTATATTATGAACAATATCCTTGCCGTTTACCCGTCTGGTGGGGCAGGTATGGAGATATAGGTCCTCACCCCGAAGGCAGTGGCATTAGCGGAAGGAAAGTAGTAATTCGTATCGAAAAGAAATTCAAAAAAATTGAATCTATGTTTGCAAGGATACTACGCGCGCCAAAGGAATTGAGAAGGCCTCTTGACATAATGAATAGTTTACTTTGGGAATTGTGTGATGGGACTAGAACTTTTCAAGAAATTTGTAAACAATTAGATTCAACCTATCATGAAGAAATAGCTCCAGTGGTCAATAGAACTACACTAGGAATTGCTTCATTAGTTTCTAAAAACCTAATGATTGTAATCGATGAACCATTAGAAGGTAAGTGGGATATAGGTCCTGGAATTACTCCATTTGGCCAAACCCTTGCTCCATTGGATGAACGTATGAAGATAGATTGTTCATTGCTAGATGGAGAACATTACTAACCTAAGATATTCTTAAAATCCTCAGGTGGTCTTCCGATTATCACTTGATTTCCATCATCCAAAAGTGGGCGCTGCATTACCTGCGGTAAGTTATGTAAAATAACTAAAACATTTGTG
>DAJY01000063.1:0-5504 GCA_002499015.1 Euryarchaeota archaeon UBA242 | reverse complement strand
ATTTCTAACAAGTTTAGAAGGGCAGCCATCAAACCTTGAAATAATCCCCTCAAGTTCGTTTTCAGTCAAATTTTGTTTAAGATAATTTACAACTATAACTTCCGTTTTAGAACTAATGCATAATTCAAGTGCTTGTCTTGATTTTGAGCACCTAGGGTTATGATAAAGAGTTGGCATATCATTTGCATTGAATCAAAGTTAATGATTTAACTGTTCAATTTGGCTGCCATACTAGCCTAATTCCAATCCCATCCTTAGCGATATTTCTTTGTGAAAACCCTCTGGCTGAACACCTTGTTGAATCACTTTCTGTGAACCAATTTCCACCCCTATGAGACTTACGGGTTTCACCACTTATTGTCATTGGAGATTGATCTATAGGTGTATTTTCATAATTACTGCTCCAATCATCAAGGCACCATTCACTTACATTGCCATGGAGATCATGCAAACCCCATGGATTTGCCTTCTTTTGACCAACTTCTCGTGTTGATGCTCCTGAATTACCTGCATGCCAACCATACTCATTTAATTCTGCATCCTTATCGCCAAAAGACCAACGAGACAAAGTTCCAGCGCGTGCAGCATATTCCCATTCTGATTCACTTGGCAATCTCCATTTGCCATATAATCCTAATTTTGGAGAGTCATTATGTAGAGTATTTAATTTCTCAATAAATACCTGTACATCATCCCACGACACACTTTCTATTGGCCGTAATCCCGCAGACCATCCTTCACTGAATTTTGCAGGATTATCACCCATTACCGACTGCCACTGGATTTGAGTAACCTGCATTTTGCCGAGAAAGAAAGGTTGTGAAATCTCAATTTCATGACTTGGTAATTCTCGTTTCGGAGAATTAGTTGTAGGGTTGCCCATCTGGTATGTTCCCGGAGAAATCAGCACATAAGTTGAACCAAATTCATCATCAAAACGAGGATTTTCTTCAGACATTCCTAACACCTACAATCTTTCTTAATTCACCCTAATGAGTTAAAGTTAATGTCATTTGTGTTACTCAAATCTTTGATTTAAAATAATTAATTTAGACCCAATTAGAAGCAATGCTTATCCCCATTAGGTCACCCCTAGGGAATGGTGACTGTGATGACTGATGATGATGCAGACGATTCGGCCCTAAATAATTCAATTAAATCATCAGATGAATCAATGGATTACGAGATGGCGTCAATGTCCGCAGCAATGCGTTCCGCTGGTCTTGGAAGTATGCTCGAAGAAACACCAGTTGCCATAGAAGAGGTGGTTGAAGTCAGTTCGCAACAAGAATCCAATGATGCAAACACCTCCGGAGACAATTTATCTTACCAAGATGACATTTTTCCTGAATTAGAGGATGTAGATGATAACGAAGAGATGGTTAGAGTTTTGCTAAATGTTGGAGAAGAACGTTCCAGGAAATCAGATGCAAAGGGTGCTTTGGCAGCCTTTAACAAAGCAATTGCCCTTGACCCATCATGTGACATGGCTTGGTTTAATCGAGGAGTTTTATTAGAAGCCCAAAAGGATGCTAGAGGTGCAAAACAAGCATTTCAAATTTGTCTAGATCTAAATCCTGACCATGCTCCAGCAACAGCAAATCTAGCTAGTGTTTTGGAGCGTATGGGAGATTTGATTTCGGCATACAAGGTAGTTCAAAAAGCATTAATTTTCTATCCTGGGCATCCTGCTTTAGTGGATATTTCAAACAGATGCAAAGATTCCGAAGTCAACATCCCGATTGTTGAAGTTCCTAGAATTGTAGCAGACACTCACACCTATGATGAATCAACAGTAGTAGCTGTAATGGATGAAGTTGGCATTGATGATATAGAAGCAGTTCTGCAAGAGGCTGTGCATCACGACCATGATAGAAATTTAAACCTTGATTATTCGGAATTGAAATCGGCAGCAACTGTAGTTGCGGCGACTGAAGAAGTGTTAGTAAGATTAGAAGCAAAGCCAATCATATCTGTACAGCCTGTTGTAGAGGTTGCTGTACCCGAAGCGGTAGAAGTAGTGCAACAACCTGTGGAGGAAGTTATTTCACAACCGGTTACGATTGAAGAGGAAGTGATAGAACAACCTGATATCGATATTGACTCTCTTGTTGAAGAGGCTACAGGATTAATTCGTTCTGGAGATGCTGCTGGCGGTTTATCAATACTAAATCCCCATCTAAAGACAATCGCTGCTGGGCATGCAAACGCGTGGAGAGTAGCTGGTGGAGCAATGGCAAGACTTGACTTGGACACTCATGCAATTGCTGCAATTACTCACGCACAATCCATTGACCCATCCAACTCAAGTGGTTGGTTTAATTTGGGTTCAATATACCAAAGAGGAGAAAACTTTTCTGAGGCCAAAAGGTGTTATCAAAATGCGCTTGATGCACAACCAGACTATCTAAAAGCAGCAAGCAAATTAAGCGATTTAGCAAAACAGATGAGTGATGTAGAATCATATCTATTTGCAACACGTATTATTGCAACTATTGAACCATCAGATGCTAGAATTATAGAGATGGCTGAAGTATTGATAGAAATAGCAGAAGGTGAAGCAAATGTATTAGATTCAACTCAAGGCCTACCACCGACAATACCAGTTGGCCCTGAATTGGCCCAAGAGGCTCTAGGACTTATTGGAGAAGGAGTTTCAATATTGCATGCAAGAGCATATACTGCCATTTCAGACCATCAAAATGCAGTAATCACTTGGAAAGCATTAATCAAAGGTGATGGAGGAAATCCTGCTAATTGGAGAGGCCTTGCTCGCTCGCTGGAAGAAGCCGGTGATATCGCAACTGCACAGAAGTGTCATGCTAAGGCCAATGAAATAGATAATGGTGTAGAATCTGTAACTGTGGAAACACCATTACCAGTTGAACAGACTGAAATTCCTCAAATTACTGAACCAATAACTCAACAACTCGCACCGGTAGTCGTGGAACAACCTATTGTAGAGATTGCTGAAAGTCCTGCTAATATTTTACTGCAGCCAATTGCTCCGGTTGAAGTTTTAGAACCTGCGCATTATGAGAATACAACTCAGGCAAATGACTTGCTTATGGCTCCAATCGAGCCAAGGCCTGTTAATGTAGAAACTGTGGTAAACCATCAAGTGGATTTAGCAAAAGCAGCACTTGATGCAACACATGCAGCCTCACTAAATGTGGTTGGTGAAATTACTTCAAAAGCTGTAGCAAATCAGGATGTTGCGTGGTATAACAAGGGAATTCAGTTGATTGAAGATGGCAAATATAGAGAAGCATTAACCTGTTTTGATAGAGCATTGCCATCTTTTGCGAATGATGATGAAATGGTAATTAGAATACTAAATGGTCGAGGAAATTCATATTATTACATGGAAGAGTATCCTAAATGTATTGAAGCGTATCATCAAGCAATGCTTATTAGACCTACAGAAGTAAGAGGACAGACACTTTACAATATGGGTACTGCATATGCGGAAATGGAAAGATATCCAGATGCAATAAAATGTTTTGAGCAGTCAATACCACGTGGGCTATCAACTGCAGAAATTAAGAGAGCTAAAGATCAAATTAGACGCTGCACCATCTTAAACAAAGAACGGATGAGGAAAATCAAGAAAAACTCCTGAATCATTCATTGGATGGGTTGAAAAACTAGGAGTAAGGGCCTAGTTCTATGTCCGGAGACGAAATGACATCCATCTTGCTGCGGCTCGAAGAGTGTGGCTTAGAGTTGAAACAAGCCCAAATAATAGTAGATTTGGCCTCTAACCCCCCTTCTAAAGCTAGTGAAGTTGGAAAAAGAATCGGCTTGTCAAGAATGGATGCATACAATTCTCTGCGCAAATTACAGGAGCAGGGTTTGGTTAAAGCAACACTTGACAAACCAATGAGATTTGCTGGAAAGACTATCAGTGAAGTTTTCAAGTTACTAATCCATAAACAAAGGTTAGATTTACAGCGAATGGAAGAGCATCTAGAGGTATTGACAACCGGTCCAGCAGTACCTATAATGTCTGTTGAAAGTCATGTAAATGAAGCAACATTCTCTGTCATTAAAGACAGGCATCAAATAATGGCTACCTTTGAATCACTCTTAGCAGAGGCCGAATCTAATGTTTGGTTGTTATTCGGAAGATGGGGGATTTTACATTTCCTAAGAGTCGGCGGTAAAAAAGTTCTAGATGATGCTCTAGAGCGCGGCGTAGAAATCAAAATAGTTGCATGTATCGATAAAAAGACTGTTCGATTTTTTGATGAAATCTCGCCGCTAATTGAAATTCGCCATCACCAACAACTTTCACTTCAGGGTGCATTCATAGATAGTGAGTATGGAATACAATTTGTATACAGTGAAGATAATCCAACTGGTAGAGGCAAAGAAGACACTGCCCTCTTAATTGAAAGCCCAGAGTTTTTGAAAGCTCAAAAGGAATTATTACAAATTCAGTGGGATGCTGCTTCAGCATACTCTGTGGCGCGAGCAAGAATAATTGATGGCGAAATGACCGAACCATTACAATATTCATTGGGAGAAGGTTCATTTTATGCAAAATTAAGAGATAGTTTAGCCAATGATTTAAGCGGTGGTCCGGGAGCAAAAAATTCAACTATTGAGATGAGGGAAAATGGATTAAAACTTATTCCACAAGACAATTCCGAATCACAAGCATTGGCTATGTTGGGGATTGATGTAGGCGATCTGCTACAATCAGTTGGCAACAGAATTGGACGAGAATTGGCACTGAAGTTAAGTGATATTGAAGATGATAATGAGTTCTGGAACCGGTTGGCAAAGAAGTGGAAGGGTTTAGGAATGGGTGAACTGATAATTACAGACGCTGCAAATCCTAAAATCACAGTACGTAATGGAAATGCATGTGGTGGAAAACCAGAAGAAAATGGAATTTTTTGTTTACTTGATGAAGGAATTATTTCAGGAATCATGCAGGAGAGACATGGCGTTGAAGTTATTTCTAACCAACGGGTCTGTAGCGACTGTTCAAACCAAGATTGCTATTATGAAATAGAGTGTAGTATTGAGGAAAATGCATAGTTATGCTAGGCGCAGGTTCATAGAGATGGAATGTGAGGCATTGACATGGATTGCGGAACTTGTGATACTGTTAGCCCTGTTCAAATGATTAAACCTGAAGTTGTTGATGTTGCTTTAACCATCTCTGAATCTGCAAAAAACATGCTTACTGATGCCTTTGGCGATGACCGTTCACACGCATTACTAATAGGAGTCTTGAGCGGTGGTTGCTCAGGATACATGTATGATTTACAAATTGTTGAAACAACTGACCAAGATTGCCAGGAAATTGCAATAGATGGTTTCAGAGTTCTTGTACCAACGGCTTCTTCACACTTGCTCGATGGAATTGAAATCGACTATGTTGAAAAATTAATGGGCGGTGGATTCAAAATAAACAACCCGAATGCTGAATCTGCTTGTGGATGCGGCGAATCTTTTTCCTGAGGTGTTTTGTTGCCCATAGTGGCCTTATC
>DAJY01000124.1:13044-20450 GCA_002499015.1 Euryarchaeota archaeon UBA242 | reverse complement strand
TACAACTGGACGAAGAACTGTACCGGTTATCTTTGATTTACGCGGTGAAACACCAATGTATATTGGCGGTTTTGATGAGACTAATCGTTATCTAAAAAAATAATTACTCAAAGGTCTTTAGCCATTCAGTTATCTCATTGTGATGCTCGATAGGGATCATGTGTCCTTTCTTGTGCTCTACAAGTTCAACTGCCCAACCAGCGGTTTCAAACAGATGTGCAACAGCCCATCCATCTTCAATTGGAACTCTTATATCTCTTTCACCATGCATCCAAAATAATCTTTTTCTATCTAACTCTTCCAGGCGTATTCGTAATTCCATTGGCCTAACCAATCTCGTTCCAATGCAAATTAATCCGACTATACGGTCGGCTATGGGAAGCTGAAGGATTTCTTGAGCCATCGCCCCACCTTGACTAAAACCACCGATAACGAGAGGTCCTAGTGGTGCATTTTGGGAAATTAATTTCTCTAATTGTGATAAACTTGAATCTACATCTATCAGTTCAATACGCGAAAGATTAGATCTACGAGTTGTATCTGCATCATAATCTTCGTATCTCCACCAAGTTCTGCCTCTTGTTGGATGGGGGAAGCGACCCTCTGGAATGAGAAGTGTCCATCCTTCTGGACATATTTTTTCTGCGAATGGACGCATCATGCTGGCATCACCAGACATACCATGCATTAAGATGAGAGTTGGCATTGAATCACCTCATCACCGAATAATACGGCTCATAAAGTCCATTGGGTAACCAATGCACCAGCAACTTTCAAATGAATAAAAGTGCCTTGTCCACGTGCTGTAACCGTTAGCGAATATTCACCAGAATTACTTGGAATGGTGCCAATAGCACCCTTTTCGGTTGCACCAGCACCCCATGCCCGAGTCAGTGGGCTTGCACCTGCATGATCTTTCATCGTCAATGAACCTGAGCCGCCACCATTCGAGATTTCAACATCTAAATACCACACCAATACATTCCAATCCTCTCCGCTTGGGTGTCCACTATCCAAGAAAGTGTCATATATCTCATTTTGACTGTTTTCATATCTTTCATCAAGTAAATCTCTAGCCCGATAGAAGAACACATCTCCATCATAGCCTTTTTTGTTCAAGGTTAGGGACATCCGTAGTTGTTCTACTCCAGTGTCATTGGTCCAAACCAATGACTCAATGAATCCTTTTCTACCAGAGAATTCGTATTGTAGTCGCTGACCATCATCAGAAATTGCGACTACATTTGCAACGCCATCATAGATGTTGATAGTTTCAGCATCCCATGAAATTCCGAACAGAATGAAACTCCATTGTTGACCGTTTTCCCAAGGGAAATTGAATACTTGCTGTGGCTCACCTTGTTCAAAGACTGAGAGACCATCGATATTAATACGGCCAAGGAATGGATTGTGATTGATGACAGCGTGCCGTTGTGCTTCTCTTTCACTTGAGATACCCAGCAAATACTGTTGTTCTCCGTCATCTATTTCTGCGACAACAAGCCTAGCACTATCCTCGCCAAATTGAGGCGTTACGAAAGAATATAGCCATTGGTCACCGATTTCCCAAACGGGTAAATCGATTTCATCGGCAGTAGTATCGCCTATTGTTGAAGGTACATCTCCACCATCTAAGCATCCCGCTAATGATAGTGATAACATCAATACCGTCAATAACAATGGTACTCGCATAGACATCCCTGCTGCTCACCCGTTGAAAGGGTAACGCTCAATATTTTGAACACTTTCAAGTTCAAAGTAAATTTGTACCAGCAAGAACTACTGCTACAATTGACATCAACTTGATTAGAATGTTTAGAGATGGACCTGAGGTATCCTTGAATGGGTCACCGATTGTATCACCAATGATTGCTGCATCGTGAGAAGCATCGCCTTTCTTAGCACCTTCAATGTGTCCTTGCTCAATCGCTTTCTTTGCGTTATCCCAAGCACCACCAGCATTAGCCATGAATAGAGCCATTAGAACACCTGTGACAAGAGAACCTGCAAGAAGTCCACCAAGTGCTTCAGCACCGAGTACAACTCCAACAATTACTGGAGCAGCTATTGCTACGACACCAGGTCCGATCATTTCGCGAAGAGCAGCCTTTGTTGAAATATCAACACACTTTTGTGAATCTGGCTTGACTCCTTCTCGACCCTCTAACAATCCGTCAATCTCACGGAATTGTCTGCGAATTTCTTCAACCATTTCTCCTGCAGCCTTTCCGACTGAGGTCATGGTCATTGCAGCGACTACGAATGGTAGAGAACCACCGATTAGAAGTCCGATTACAACCATTGGATTAGTCAATTCTAGGGAGATGTCGCCAATAGCAGTAGTATATGCTGCGAATAGAGCGAGTGCTGTTAGTGCTGCTGAACCAATAGCGAATCCTTTTCCAACTGCTGCAGTTGTGTTGCCGATTGAATCTAGTTCATCGGTAATTGCTCGGACGTCGTCTCCAAGACTACACATCTCAGCAATTCCACCTGCATTATCTGCAACTGGGCCATATGCATCGACTGTCATTGTTACACCGACTGTTGCCAGCATACCCATTGCAGCCATTGCGATTGAGTATAATCCATATGTTTCTCCTCCGAAATGATTTGCACCATAGATACCTGCTGCGATTAGCAGCACAGGGAGGAAAGTGGACATCATTCCAACTGAAAGTCCTGCTATAGCATTTGTTGCAGGTCCGGTTTGTGACATCTTACCAATGTGTTGAATTGCCTTTGGCTTAATTATTCCAAAGATTGGTTCAATACCGGTATAGTATTCTGTAACCAATCCGATTAGGATTCCTACAAGACTACCAAGAAGTACAGCATGCATTACTCCGTATGTAACATCGATCAAGCCCTGATTGATAGCGCCATAACCACCTGCAATGAATAGAATTGCTGCGATAAAGGTAGTATTACGAAGTGCTGCTGCTGGGTCGCTTCCATTCTTTAGAATGGTCATTGAGAATACACCAATGATGGATGCAAGATATCCGATTAAGCCAAGAAGAATTGGCAGAAGTATGTAATCTGCTTTAGTTGCCTCATCGAAACTTGAAGCGATAATCATTGCTGCAATTATTGAACCGACGAATGATTCAAAAATATCAGCACCCATTCCAGCGACGTCACCTACATTGTCCCCGACGTTATCTGCGATAACACCAGGATTACGAGGGTCATCTTCTGGGATTCCTGCTTCAACCTTGCCGACTAAGTCAGCACCAACGTCAGCAGCCTTTGTGTAAATTCCACCACCAACACGAGCGAATAGGGCAATGGATGAAGCACCCATACCGAATCCTGCAGCCGCAGAAAGTTCGCTTGATGTTGCAGTACCAGCGTCAAGCCAGAATGCAACTAAGGAAATACCTAGAAGACCAAGTCCTCCAACTGATAGACCCATAACAGCTCCACCATTGTATGAAACTGCTAATGCAGCAGATTGGCCACCATTCTTTGCAGCCATTGCAGTTCTTCCATTAGCGGAAGTTGCTGCACGCATTCCAGACAATCCTGCTAGAACTGAAGCGAGTGCACCTGCGAAAAAGGCAATTGATGTGTTAGTGTCAGTTATCTGTGACAATAAGGCACCAACAATTACTACGAATACTGCTAGTACTCTGTACTCTGCAGTAAGGAACGCCATTGCTCCGTCTTGAATTTCTGCTGTAATCTCGGCAACCTTTTTGTTGTCGATTTCAATGCTGTTTACTTTCTTGTATAGAATAAAAGCAATAAGTAGGCCAAAAAGACCTGCTGCTGCTGCAATCTCGGGGATATTTTCCATCATTGGTAACACCTTGTTAACCCGCCGACCGAAATCCCCCTCATAAGTGAATCCCTATGCGTAATAGATGATAGGAGACATTTCGTTTAGTTTGAACATATTCAACAGGTTTTTTGCTTAAAATGATTATTAGGAATTAGCAACGGTTGAAATGGGTAAGCCACCGCCTTAACAGAATGGCGATTAGTGCTGAAGAGGTTTTAGCTGAAATTGGCCCTGTTCAGGAGATTCTTGATGCTCATGACGGAGTTGTTACAGTTATTGACACAAGTGATGGCAATATCATGCTCTCATTGGATGGAGGATGCAGCGGTTGTTCTTCCACTCCTATGACCGCAATGCAAATTTATTATTCACTAAAAAAGTTAGACAAGATCAATGATGTGATATTCGTTAATGGTGAACTACCTGAATATATGCGTACATTCATTGACCAAAAAATGGCTAAGGAAGCCGAACAAGGCGAGCAAGAACCTGGCGAAATCGTTTGAAGATTATTCTTCAGAATCATCGGATTCATCTTTTTTATTGATATTGTGCGGGTTTGCACCAAACGAAATATTTTTTCCTTTGATATTCATTCTTGCCGAGAACGCTAGTATTAGACAAATCAAAGATAATGGCTTTGGCAAGTAATTAGAACCCCATAATTCTCCACCGGATAAAGAAAGCCACCAAAGTACAGCCGCTGATAAAACCAGCAAGATTGCGATTGCATTTTGAGCCATATTCTCTGCCTTTTCAGAACGGCTAAAAGTAGCGATTAAAGCGAACAATATGGCAGAGGTAAAACATAGTGATTGAGCCAGAGCCTCAATGCTATCGACTCCCACCATATTGACTGCTAGAGCCATCTACTCTTCAAAAGTTGGGAACAATTAATTTATTTCATTTCAAATTGACCGGTTTTTATTCGCAATCTTTGAGAAGGGTGGGCATCATCATTGATTATGGCGGGCGCATCTTTCATCCTACCCAAGGCTCGCCCGAGCGGCCCACCTTACTTTTCCCGCAACCAAGTAGCCAATGTAATGCATCAAGTTGCAGTATTACTGGAACTGCAAGGAGCCAATGTATTTCGTGTACGCTCATACCAAAATGCAAGTAGAATACTTGGCTCCTTAACTACTGATTTAGGTGAATTAATCGCATCGGGAGAAATCTTTGAGATAAAGGGAATAGGCAAAGGATTAGGTTCCGCGTTAACCCAATCAGTGCAAGAAGGCAATTGGCCGAGTGATTGGATAGATTTACACAATAATACTCCACAAGGTCTGATAGAAATGCTCGGCATTCCTGGTTTGGGTCCAAAGCGAATTAAATTGATGCATGATGAACTAGGCATCGATTCTGTAGCGAGTTTGAAAACGGCTGCATTAGAGGGCCAAATTGCACCGATGAATGGTTTTGGAGAGAAATCTCAGCGACGAATGCTAGATGGCATTGAATTGTTAAGCAGATTTAGAGCGAGAAGGAGACTGGATATTGGCCTCAAATATGGTGAGGCATTTACTAACAAAGTTGCCGCTATACCCGGAGTTGTTAGTGCAATACTAGCAGGCAGCACAAGGCGTAGAAAGGAAACCATAGGTGATCTCGATATCGTAGTTACAGTTGCTGATGAAGACCATGAGGCTGTTGCTAATGCAATCCTCAATTTGAATGGTATTGCCGATGTTAAAGGTGCGGGTGATTCTAAAATCAGTTTGATTCTTGACACTTCTATTTTTGAAGAAGGCTTTACTGTTGGCCATATTGATTCCAATGTTCTCGAAGCGATTGGAGGAGATGATTACGAGCAATTAGAATCAGGTGGAACAATAGATGCTCAAGTGAGATTGGTTCCTCCACATGTTGCTGCATTCACTTTAGCATACTTTACCGGAAGTAAAGAACACAATATTGCAATGCGCCAAAGAGCGATTAGTAGAGGCTTACGCCTCAATGAGTTTGGATTAATACCAGACATAGAAGCAGGTGAGTTGAAGGGAATGGCCGCTGCTAAATTCTCATTAGCAGCAACCAGTGAACAAGAGATTTATGCTCATTTAGGGATGCAATGGGTTACTCCTGAACTGCGAGAAGATACTGGAGAATTAATCGCCGCGGAACTTAATGAACTTCCAAATCTAATTGAAATGAGTGATATTCGCGGAGCGTTACACAATCATACTACTCTTTCTGACGGAGAAGCAAGTTTGGAAGAAATGGCTGACACTGCTCAAAAAATGGGCTGGAATTGGTTGGGATTAGCCGATCACTCACCTACTTTACAAATTGCTAATGGGGCAAGTGCAGAAGATTTGCTTGAACAGGGTAATACAATCAAAAAATATAACCAACAATGGCAACAACAAGGGAAGGATTTCCGATTGATTCATGGTGTTGAATCAGATATTTTGGCCGGTGGGAAATTGGATCACCCTGATGAGGTCTTATCACAATTGGACTATACTGTTGCCAGCGTACATGCAATGGGTAAGTGGAAGGCACGTGATGAGGTACAGAATACTGAAGAGTTGTTACAGGTAATTGATCATCCAGCAACAACAATACTTGGCCATCCAACTGGAAGGATTTTGCAGGGAAGAGATGGTTATGAAGTTGATTTACTAGCGGTGATCGAGCATATGGCCGACCATAACGATGCTGGAAGATTGAAGGCTATTGAATTGAATGCAAGCCCATATAGATTAGATTTAGATTGGCGTCTTTGTAAGCATGCAAAGGGGTTAGGAGTTCCGATCATCATCAACCCAGATGCCCATTCTATTCGTGGATTGGCCGATATTACATACGGGGTAATGTGTGCGAGAAAGGGTTGGTTGGAAAGTGGTGATGTTCTAAATTCCCTCAGTGGTGAAGATTTAATGTCACGTCTTCATCCATGATGCATTAATTGCTAATCGTGAACTGGCCCAAACATGCGCAGGAGTGAGAAGGCGGAAATCATCATCTCCATGTTGGAGAAGTTATATCCTGAAACTCCCATACCACTCGACCATAATAATCCATTTGAGTTACTTGTTGCAGTACTGATGAGTGCACAGACTACTGATTTGAAGGTTAACGAAGTCACACCAGCACTATTTGCAAAAGCAAATAATCCAGCAGATATGACTAAACTTGATGTTGAGACAATATTGCAAGATATTAGACAAATTGGGTTAGCGCCAACAAAATCAAAAAACATTTTGCGCTTATCACAACTGATTGTCGAAAGACATGATGGCCAAGTTCCTTGCACTTTCAAGGAACTCGAAGACCTACCTGGCGTAGGTCACAAAACTGCTAGCGTTGTCATGGCTCAGGCATTTTCAGTTCCTGCTTTCCCTGTTGACACCCATATTCATCGGCTTGCGGCGAGGTGGGGCTTGTCAAATGACACTACTGTTGAGAAGACTGAAAAAGACTTGAAAGCAATTTTTCCTAAAAAATTGTGGAATAAACTTCACCTACAGATTATTTTCTTTGGTAGAGAATATTGCCCAGCAAGATTTCATGACCTCAGCCAATGCCCAATTTGCTCATGGGCTGCTACAAAAAAGAGGATACTTCAAGAATCAAAAAAATGATGTCATTCTAATTTTACTGAGTATTCTTC
>DAJY01000124.1:11591-12841 GCA_002499015.1 Euryarchaeota archaeon UBA242 | reverse complement strand
TTACTGAGTATTCTTCACCGCTTTTCCAACCGAAGTATAACCCCAGTCCTATCGAGGTTAACGGAATACCATTGCAGATAATATATTCAAGAGGTCCAGAAGGTGGATTACCTGCCATCATCCATACCAAGTAAGCTAAAAGCATCCCGGGCAGCACCATTATCGCTCCCAGAATCAGTGTACGTAACATACGCATGTACTTGGGCAAAAGTTTCAATGCAATGAACCCAGCGCTTTATGATTTAACAAAAACATCACATTCCAAACATCGAACTTGCTCCATCTAACACTATGGAAGTCAGTAATGAAGTAATTCCAGCAACCCAAATCAATTTGATGATTTGACCTAATGCACTAATCTTGCCTCCACCTCTCAATCTAGTCGCAATTACTGATACAGCAGCAATTTGCCCCAATATTAGTATTGATACGATTATTTTAAACATCTTAATATTACTTCCAACATAACTTGGATCCTTCATTATTGGTAACGCAACCCCCGCACCGAATTCTGCCAATGCACCTACATCTGTATCGGTAAATCCAGTAGCAACTCCTGCTATTGCTTCACCTAATTTCATTACGATGGCGATTGTAACATTGAGAGAGGTTACGCTGGCAATTAGTAGACCCAATGACACACCTCCCATAGTATCTGCAGAAAGTGCTCTTCGATGACGTAATGAGAGCAAATTACCAACTGAACGTGAGACTAAATCCGCTGTGGCAGCAGGCTTACCCGAAGATTGTGAACCTTCGATATAGATTCGAGTATAGCGGGAAATTACTGCTGAATTTGTATCTGAGTTGAAATAATCCCATGCCCTATCAGAATCGATTCTAGTGGATAGTCTCTTTTCTAAACGGTCTATGGATGAATCCAAGGCACCAAAATCAATACCTCTAAGTGCCTTGATCGTAGCACTCGGTTCTGCACTTCGTGCCTGTGCAGTTCCGCCTAATGCACGAATAAAATCTGGGTAAGTTTCATCTCTACGAAGAATATTCTTTTCTTCTCTTCCAACTAAAAAGGCCGGAATAAGCATTGGACTTAGTGGTAATGCAATCAGCAATAATCCGTATTTGTCCCATTCTTGCGAGATTCCATCCCATGCATAAACAACTGATGCCGCTGTAATCATTAACAAGATGAGAGTAATACTTAGAGACAGTAATAAAACCCTAGTGATATTCAGCCTAAATGGCGTCTCGAGGTCATCTCTTGCGATGGTATTATCCTTCGGAATGGT
>DAJY01000124.1:8386-11332 GCA_002499015.1 Euryarchaeota archaeon UBA242 | reverse complement strand
GCCACTTCAATCGGTGAGTCATCACCTGTTCCGACTTCAAATAACACCAAATGTATTCCAGCGATAATCAATCCAAATAATCCAGCAGAAACTAATGAGACATAGATCTCCTTCATGATATCAACAGATTCTAGCCTTGTATCATATAATGTTGAATATTGTTCTGAAACGGTTTCTTGCTCTGAACGCATAAACGCATCTATTGGTTGACCAGCTTCAATTGAAAACGCCATTCTCGCTAGGAAGTCTGCCCACAGCGGTGAAGGTGATTGTTGAGCAACTATTCTGGATGCTTCTGGCAAGGATGTATGCCATTTATCTACTAAAGTCTCAATTCTTTTTACTTCCTTAGCCAATTCACCATAATCACTCATTTGTTTTAGAATATCAAATATGGTTGATGCTCCAATTTCACCAAGGGAAAGTATTCCCATCCTGGTGATGAACATGTGCATCTCTCTTTCAATTAATGTGGCCGAGCGTTGTACTTCCAATATTGGGAAAACAAACGCTGCAAATGCGGTCAATAAAGGCAAAAATATCAACAGCAAGACTCCAGCAAAACCAGCGAATAGCGCACCTTCTGCAAATCCTCCGGTCAAGGAAATTAATAGGCTTGCAACTATCAAACCGAGTAAAAAGGATCCACCAATATAGATGGCAATATACTTTTGAACAGGCATTTCGATGCGACGCAACGCAATTTGCCATAGTGGCAGACGCTCCATGTCATCTCCTCCTCACTTGTGGTTGACCCCAACCCACGAGTCTACCGCCCTACTGAAATTATCCCACCCTGTATTGTAGTATATTCCTAGTAGATCAAAAACGTCATCATAATGTGTTAAATCTCTGTCTACCATTTTCTGAAGTGTTGCTGCGCGCTTTAGCATCTCATCATAGATGTCACGCTTATTTGAAAATCCAGCAACAGCTGCAATCTTATTTTCAAGTAAGTGTGATTGGAACATACCACGGAAATAGTGCTTATCTTTGATAGGGTCCCATTCGAACATACCACGCGTTAAGACACCATCACTGTGTTTATTGTAACCAATTACTTCATCGATACCAGTTACACGTCTTGCGATTCCACCACCATGAGGGTCCTCAACTACTTCTTGGAAAATCGCGAAGTTCAAGTTGTCGAAGAACCTCATTGGAACGTTGATAGGGTCACCCGTAAATCTCTGAATCATTTTCACGATACTCGATGCGTGGAAAGTAGCAATTACTGGGTGACCGGTCTGCATTGCCTGGAATGCTGTAGCACCTTCAACACCTCGAATCTCACCAATGATGATGTATCTTGGACGACTTCTTAGAGCAGCCTTTAGCAAATCGAACATTTCAACTCTTGACTCTTCATTTTTGGAAGAACGAGTGACAAGGCGTTGCCATAATTTGTGGCGAACTTTGACTTCAGGGGTATCTTCTGCCGAGTAAATCTTGACATTGTGGTCAATGAATGGAAGGATTGCATTGAGTGTTGTAGTCTTTCCAGATGCTGTTTCTCCAGATACTAGAACCGACATACCATATTCTAAACAAATCCAAATGTAGGCAGCAACTTGTGATGAAATAGTCCCCCACTGGATTAATTGTGTAATGGATATCGTTTCTTCTGCGAATTTACGAATTGTGAAAGATGGCCCGAGCATTGAGACATCGTCTGAGAATATGATATTGATACGAGACCCATCGAGAAGTGCCCCGTCAATAATTGGTTTATTATCGGAAACTGGTCGACCAATACGCTCTGACATTGCTCTCAAGAATCTGGACAGTGAATCTCTGTCACGGAATCTAATATTGGAAGTGACCATACCGAATATTTTGTGGTCCATGTGAATATGTTTTAGTCCAACTGAGTGAATATCTTCCAGCATCTCATCTGAAAGAAGGGGCTCAAGTGGACCATTTCTAATTAAATCGCGGATTACGACATAGCGTAGTCGGTCCCGTTGATTCTGTGTGACTGTCAACCTGCGGTCATCCAAACCAATAAGTTGCCAAAACTTTCCTTGGCGGCGAATAGTACCACTTAATTCAGTATCGAGTACTGTGTATCGCTCAATCATTTGACCAAGGATATTTTCAAATTCAGTGTCAGTAGTAAATGATGCTGCAGTAGGTGCTTCTTGTAATAGAGTTTCAATCAATTCTCTTCTGATATATTCTTCAGAGTCTGTTAATTGTGGTTCAAGACCAAACCACAAGATTTCGCCACCGGCTTGTTGATCATCTTCCGGAGGCTCGTACATGTGTACGAAGATTGGTTCTTTTGTAATGTAGATTAAATTGTAAGGACGTTCCTTTTTCGCACCTCTATCCAACTCACCATAGTAAACAGGTCTAGAGCCATGCTGTGCTTCGAAATCTCTAACCCAATCTGCTACGTGTGGATGCGCAGCCATTACACTGGCCAAATCTCCTTTAGCAAATTTTGCATCATCAGCCATACTAATCTCTCCATCAGCTTACTGCTGTAATATCTACAATGAATCCCATAGAAGGTTCAACTCTCCATCCAATTGAAGATTGAACTGGTCCTGCTGCACGAAGATACCTTGTTACAACAATATTTCGTTTGATCTCTCCACCGATCATTGCTGTTTTCATATCTAAGACTATTTCAGCTGATGATCTGAGTGTATGCAATAGTTTAGAATCCATTTCATTCCCATCAACACAGAGCATTATTGAACGCCCTTCACTGGTGATTCTACGAAGTTTTTGCATCAATTGGAATCTTCCTTTATCATCTAAATCATCTGGCATTAAAGAACTTGCAGAATCAATAATAACAATATCTGCTTTAGAAACTGCTTCACTGTCGAGTACTTGTTGGATGCCAATATCTGGAAGTGCTTCTGCAATAGTTCCAAAGCGGCTGAAAACCATCAACTGCCCTGAACGAATGAATTCTGTAACCCCATAGCCGAT
>DAJY01000124.1:0-8137 GCA_002499015.1 Euryarchaeota archaeon UBA242 | reverse complement strand
ACTTTGACATCGTTTTCTGCAAGCCCATAAGATAATCTTTGACCCATCAAAGATTTTCCAGAACCGACATCACCCTGAACGACATATAATGAACGATTAGGTAATCTTGAACCCATTGAATCAGCAAGTGAATCGGTTTCTAAGACGAATGGGAATCCGTCTTCAACCGGCTTATGTGCTGCGAACAGAGGATCCTCTGTATCTATTCCATCAGACATCTAATCTCACCTCGATATTCATTGTATCAGTTCCACGGTAACCGGATGTAACTTCAGAAGAAACTACTACCGAAAGGCTCACTCCATCGTTATTTTGATATGTCCAGGAATTAGAAAAAACCTCCACTTTTAATAACTTAACATCGTTCCAAACTGTACCAGTTGGCACGATTGTTGCTGTTATACTTGATGTTACTGAGGTTCCATCAACAATCACTACAAGAGTACTTTCATCAAGAACATATTGTCCTGTGTTTTGAAGATAAAACGTCATTACATTAGGGCTTACTGAATCATCATATTCAACCTCCATCGCATCACCTGCAAAAGAGACTGAAGTTTGGGCATCAGCTTCTTTGCCCTTGCGGTTTTCTTCAAGAGCGTTAGACATATCCCCCCATTGATTGATTAGAATCGCCGAAACAGATCCTGACACTAACAATGCAGTGACCAGCAAAATGAATGTTGATGCTCCTCCATCTGCCATATATTCACCTCATGCAAGTGTTGATGCCATGCTGACACCTTTGACTGTAATTGAAACTCTAGAAACAGGTAATGTCCCACTTTCTGCCCACTGGACATGAAGTGTTTCACCAGAATACCAATGTGGGTTATTACCTCCACTCGGGTATATGCTTCCGAGATTGGTTGGATTATCGCCATCGGAAAATATCCAAATTTCTCTTAGTGGGGTTATCTGTGAACCTGTATTAGTGATATTCGAGTGAATGAAATTTCCGAGCGTTGCAGTGAAGGTTGCGGATGATGTTGGAGTCTGTCCTTGAACAACGATAGTTGGTGCGGACGAGTAATTGCCGTGGCTGGTGATTGCCACGCCTATTATCGCACCACTACCGTCAACAGTAAAGGTGCCTGCAAAGCCACCATTACCTGTTGAAGAGACTAGATTTCCATTAGTATATCCACTTCCTCCACTGCCGATCTGAACATCGACGACTGCGCCTTCCCAAAGGGTGGCATCGTCGATGGTGAAAGCGGGCAATGCTTCATTGGCCGAATCGATTGTTTGTAGTGAAGAATCAACTTTTGCATCAATAGACGCCACTACCATAGAGAACACGACCAACATGGTCATGCCAATAATCAAACCTCCGATTCCGACCGAAGCACCCATTTCACAATTCACCTCGTAATCCAACTGAACTACGCCAAGATTCGACTAGGGCGGAGAGTGTTAGAAGCTCTTTGTTACCAAGATGGTCTTCAAGTGCTGCTTCCGATTCTCCCGGTGCTGCCAATTGTACAATTGCCATTACCGTTTTTCCTTCATCCGCTGTTAACATTCCTGAATCGATAGCCTTCTGAGTGAAACTGACCGCTGCCATTCCAGACATGTTGTCTAGAAGCAGAGCCGATATCGTCGGGCCTCCAATTTGACTTTTACCCCCGCCGAGACCATCAGATGGCGCGACAAGGAACGGATTTGCTTTGAGGGCCTGTGCTTCATACAACTCAACTAACGGTGCATTATCTTCATCCATCATTCTGTCAATACCAGTAGTGGTAATGACTTCTCCTGATGCAGTGATGATTACATCTCCACTGTTTGCATCATCATCCATAGACTCATCTTCTGATGCGCCTTCGGATTGTGATCCATATTTATTAGTTGATGCTTCATCTAATTTATGTTCAACCAATCTGAGTACATCTTCGACCATGTCGAGACGTGAACTGATTAGACGTTCCAAACTAGAAGTGTCAACTTGTGCATTCAGATTCACTGATTGAGCAGGAGCGAGGCTTGCTGCCACACTCGGCACGCTTCCGATACTGTTGAGGCGGGCTTTGGTTGGTCCAGGGGAAATTGTCCAAGCATCTTCTTCACTGAGTTCACCCTCTTCTGGGAGAGGGACTTGTTCAATGGCAACATTTGCCATAATCTTCAAGCGTTCTTCACTCAATAAAGCGTCTGCATCCTGGGTAACTCCAGCTCCGCCACTAAATGGCCATGCCATGTGTAATTCCTCCCCGAGTCCTTAGTGCCGAAGCACTAGTGTTAGGACTCAGATAAAATCAGACTACCACGGAGCCAACAGATGAATCGCTAACCTTGAGAATATCGTAGGTAGTTCCGCCACCTACAACGTGTAGGTACAGAGTTGCCTTGACATTGTTAGTAAACAGGGCATCAGGACCACAATCATCAGTTGCTGCAACTGTTGCATCCAGTGTAGTTCGGTAAGCAACACCTGCTTCTGCAGTTGTTACCGCTGCTGTTCCATCAAGTGGGTTTATGGCAGAATCGCTGAAATCGCCAGCGATATAATCCATTGCACCTGCACCGTCATCACAAGTAATTTGCCAAAGTATATCTGAGTCAGTAATGTCATCAGAACCTGCCGCTAAACGGAAGTAGACTTCGAAATTATCTGCATCGTTGACGAATACATTGATTACGGTAACCTTACCAGACATTTCGTCTGTTGTGTCATCGCCTGTTGATTGTGCATTTTGCTGAAGCTTTTCTGCAGTCTGAATAATAACTGCTGCTGCTACTGATGCTACCAATATAAGTGCGATAAAGACGATCATTGCGCCGATACCGATTGCTGCTAAATTGTCGTTGTTTTCATTATTGTTCTTCATGATAATCACCTCAAACTACTACGTCCCCTACAGCAGGTGAACTGCCGTATTGTAACTCTTCGTATGTGTTTCCGCCACCATCAACTGCGATGATGAGAATATGGTCTACGTTTGATGCTGGTGCGCAACCTCCAATATCAAGCTCAACTACATATGTAATTCCTGGATTCAAGGTTATTACTGGAACTGCAAGTGTTGTGCCATCCCCTGTGTGGAGAGTTGCTTGATTAAATTCGCCGCCGGCGAATGTTGCCACACCTGCATTATTACAAATTACAGTAAATGCCACATCGTCACCTTGGATAGGTTCTGAACCTGGTGCTAACTCGAAAGTTGAGAATAGCATCTCAGCATTAACGGTCATGTCAGAGATAACTGTAGATAGAAGTGTCACTTTCGTGGACATCTGCTCTTGCGTGTCATCACCAGTTGCCTGGGCATTCTGTTGCAATTTTTCAGCAGTCTGTATAATTACAGCCGCTGCTACCGCGGCCACCAAAATCAATGCAATGAATACAATCATTGCACCAATTCCGATAGCGGCGAGCTCATCGTTATTTTCGTTTATTTCGTTTTTCATTTTTTTTCACCTTTTTATTTTTCTTTTTATTTTTATTACTCGTCCTCCCCCGTACGGGGTAGAAAATGATACATGGCCTAGGAAGTTCCTCCGTTTCCCATGTCTATGCGTAGTGGCATTCTAATCAATGCAACTTCGTCTGGAGTCAAGCGAGCCACGAATGGCACCTTATCTGTTGTATATCCTGGCGGAAGCCATGGTGAGAGTACTACGTCGGCTAATGACTCCATTGAACGGTTTTGCGCTCTAATCGTAATCGTGATCTCACCAGAACGCATCTCATAAGAAGTTGAGATTGCCAATTTACGAGAGAGGGGGATTTCATCTGCTCCATATCTTCGAGATGCTGTTATCTCGAAACGAAGAGGAACGTTTCCGCCGGGGGAAATAATCGGCAAGTCCACGGTACTAGGATTAGCGGTCCAGCCAATTGGTACTGGAGGTGAAATACGCATTACTGGCATTGGAATCGGGCCATCATTGATTATTCTGACCAGCAAAACACCTGAATCTCCACCTGCTGGCCAGCGTGTATCAACACCTAACCAGAAATGGCGGAATAGGAATGGGTTGAGAGTTGATGTGTTTCCGCCAATCAAATCATCGACTAGGAATTCAACTTCACTTGCTGCAGTACCGACTTCACCAATCTCTGCTGCACCTGTTGCAGTTCTTAGGCGAATGAGAATATTTTCAACTTCACCCTCTGTCACTTGCTTCTCATTTAGAAGTCGGTGTAGCATGGCGATACTGCGGCGTAAGTACAGAACATCCTCTTCTAATTCGACAAGCGCTTTTTCTGCTCGGCGAACACTTTTTCTCGCTTTGCGCAATTTGTGGATTGAAAGGAATTTTTTAGCATCGGAAATATCTAGTTCTGTTCCCGCTAATGAATTAGTTTCAGATTGTACCACTCCATATACAATTGATTCCAATTCTCGTGAAGCAGCCATTAAACGGTCGGCAGAATCTTTACCTGCTGCAATAACGCTTCTAGCCTCTTCAACTCCACCGTCACCAAGTTCAACATCTTGTACATCAAAATCACTTTCAAGTTCATCTAAATCATCATCGGGCATCATCGCTCACCCCCCTCGTCATGATTTTTGTCAGAGATTATATCGGAAACTGATGTCGTTGTAGAAACACCTTCAAAGATAGATGTTAGATCTAATCCCTCATCCGCTAATTCATTAAGAAGGCGAGCAGGGTCTCCCAAATCTCTTTCGATTCTTGTTGCCTTTACTTCTACATCTGTTAAGCGGCCGAATAGGTTTCCATACATCTTGTCTGACTTTGATAAGAGAACCCAAACACCGATCATTATTACAGCCATATATACGACTAGTGAGATGAGGTTAGAACTATCAGAGGCCATTTGAGGAGGGACGCCCAGTACAATCCCCATCATACCGAATACCGGTAATGCTAGAATCAGTGAAAGTTGCCTACGACCATCCGCAAGGGCTTCAAAGTGGTCAGCATACATAGTTGAAACTCCTCTTCTTGCGCGCTGGTAATCCTCATGGATAAGGCGGAATTCTTCACTGCATGACCACGTCATTCTCCAAACCCATAAGGCGGTTAGAACAAGAATAGCAGGTCCCCACCATGTTAATGAGAAGGCTTGACCGATATGGAATGCGAATCCTAATGCAGCCACTCCAGTATAAACCGCCATTAATCGCATCTTTTCATTCCTTGATGATAGATTGATTAGGAATAGGGAAATTATCATTAGAACTACTGTTGCAATGAAACTAATAGAAAGCCCCCAACTGAATGATTCGATATTTCCTTCGTAAGTCCCTACATCATTAGCAACGATATTCTTGTGCATCAATGTACCATTCAGACTTGCAGTACATTTCACTGGCAATGATTGTGCCCACCAGTCTAAATTGATAGATTCAACTCTAAAGGTTAGAGTTTCTTCACTATTAGGTCCTAATAAGAAGATTTCTGGTGGCGATTCAAGAATTTTCAGATTATCACATACTAAATCGACACTGACTCCAAGAGCAAGTGCTGTTCCACCATTCTTTACATCAATAGACATTATCGCTTCAGTTCCTTCTATTAGGTCACCTTCAACGATTTTTATATCTCCAATTTCTGGGTCTGAGAACACATCCAAAGCGAATGTAAATGTTTCTTGAGCGAAGACTGTATAGCCAATATGCTCATCTGGGTGATATAATCTAAATGTCAGATCATATCCATCACCTGGCAGAATATTTGGCCGATTCGGGGCATCGACAATGATTCTGATTGGAGCACTTGTATCCCAAGCAGCACGTGGTGGGAGTGAGATTCTAGAACTATTACCTTGTGAGCCAGTAATACAACTTGCGTTAAGAGAAAGGTAGTGTACTGTGGTATCGACATATACAGTGAAATTCCAGACATAGTCGTCCGGATTCAAATTGGAATTGGCAATATCAAATAATCTGACTGCTGAACATAGTTCTAATTCATAAGCCACTATTGATGAATTAACAGAAGGTATGTGTGAATATACTAAGTTAACTTCCATTGGTCCATCATCTGCTGGTGGGCGCAGTTCAATCGGTGATGCTTCAAAGAATCGTGACATCTTCAAAGTAGTTCGCAATTCCGCAGTACCTTCAATTGTTGAATCAAGGGGAGTGAGTGTTACAACCAAGTCTGCTGCTAATGTCAAATCCGGTTCGAATTCAGTACCTAACACGCTAAATGAGTACGCTATTGCTGATTGTCGCGGTAATGTAATCGTAGTTATTGTACCCTCGCCCAATTCCCACGCAGTACTATCAATAGGCAATCCAGGCAGTAATATGTCGTAATCAATTGAAACTGTGACATCATCATTTCCAGTATTGGTTAGAATCACATTCCAAGTTCTTTCCCATTGACGGTGATACAACATCTCATCAGGCCAATTATCTGCTTCAACGAGGAATAGTGCACCGACCACTAATTCAACGGAACGAACACCCAGTGTTGCCGCAGTAACTGAATCGGTTACAGTGATAGTCATATTGTGCACTGCACCATTTAGAAGGTCATCTGAGCCGCCAAGAGAAGGAACTTCGATATTGATTGCGCCATCAACAACCGCATCGATTGGTAAAGTAAATTGCTGAATAGATGGGGTAACTGTCCAATTACCTTCAACATTGATAGTTACAGTTACAGTTTCCGCTAAATTACCTATATTGGTCAAATTGAATGCGGCCTCTTGAGTTGTTCCTGGAACTACTGCAATTTGTGAAGGTGCATTGATTTCAAGTATGTGTTCTTCACTAATATTTGCGACTATATTGGCAGATAAATTTAATCCAGAATCTGTTGATACCCAAAGTGTGGCCATATATAATTCGTCAAAACTAGCATCTTCACTTGGACTAATTCTAATCTTTACCGAACTTTCATATCCAGCCGCGATTAGAAGATTGTTTGGACTTTCTAGTGTGAACTCAACATCGGCTGAATTGGAATCGTCCAGCCATAGGTTGAAGTTTGTTGGAGCGTTACCAGTGTTAGTGATTATTACTCTTGTCAGTGGAGTCTCATATGCACTCATGTCTACTGATTGATTGGTTGGTGAGAGTGAAGCATTGAGCACTTCGTTAACACTAATGCCAATGACATGTGTTCCGATGTAAATGCCGGTATCTCTTTCTTCTATTATGATTGATAGTGGCTGTGAAATGTCGGAGGAAGTTTGTGGGTCGGTAGTTACCGAAAGTGTGAATCCGGCGAGATGTATACTCCCAATACCCCCGGTAAGAGACCAATCTGAAACATCTGCTGACAAATTATCAATGGTATTGGAGGTTGAAGTAGTGGTGCTAAGGGTTGCAGCCCAGTTATCTGGCAAGTCATCAACTATAGTTAGGCGATATGAGGTCAAATCATTGCCAATGTTTGATAGATTCAGACCAAAGTCTGTTTTAATTCCAACTTCTGCGTTGAGTGGACCTTGCTCAATTATTTCAGCACCCAATACTCGCGGTATAGTAATAGTAAGGTTTCTCGTTACATTTACTGCCTCGATTCCTGAACCTAAATGCACTCCTCCCAAGGAGGGGTATGCAGTCACTGGAATCCTAATAGTTCCTGCAAGAGGATATTCGTTGCCAGCTGGGCCTTGAATTCCCAATGCTGCTAATCTTATCTCTCCAGGTATTAATCCTGTTAGAATGATTGGAGTAACAGAAGAATTCCATCTTTCCGATTCTTCAAACCCACCGGTATTATCTGCGGTAAAGTATTGTTCAGTGGCATCGATAGTTACATCCAAGGTCTCTGAAAGATCTGAGACTAAATTATGCCGAACTTCAACGTTGAGTCCTAGTATTTCATCAAAGCCCATTCCATTCTTGGCATCAATGACATCTTGAACTGTTAATTCAATATGATCTGTTGGCAAACCGGGGTCAACCACAATTACTGGCTTAACTTCAACTGCTGAAGAATCAATTGCAGGCAATCCTCCACCTGTTGCTCGAGCCTGTACCCATACACTGATTGAATCACCAGCACGATTATATTCGCTTACATCAAGAGGGAGTTGTATCGGTGGAACTACGACTGTAAGTACTACTGTGACAGTAGAACCATCACCCACCACTGCTGTTGAAGTGGATGACAAAGATAAAGTCCAATTGTTTGCCAAAACGCTTAATCCAGCAGTTAGGCCGAAGGTCGCTGGAACATTACCATCATTCGTAATTTGGACAGA
>DAJY01000114.1:5885-10100 GCA_002499015.1 Euryarchaeota archaeon UBA242 | reverse complement strand
CAGCAACAACAGCAGCAACAGCAACAGCAAAATTGGAACCAACAACAGCAACAACAGCAGCAAAATTGGAACCAACAACCGCAACAAAATTGGAACCAACAACCGCAACCGCAGCCTCAACAAGGTTGGAATCAACCACAAACAGCGATCCAACCGACAATCCGTTCAGGTCTCTTGTGCCGTGGATGCGGAATTGGCTTAGATCCGAATTGGAGACATTGCCCAATATGCGGTTCTCAAAATACAGGGTACTAATCAAATCAAAAACTTTCCATCTTCGATAATTTGAGTGTCATCAAGCCATACACTTGCTTTTTTCAATACACCTGGAATATGTATTCCAACTGCAGCCGAGCCACCAAGGGAAGTATTGTCACCAACAGCGAAATAACAAGTACCCAATCGCTTTTCATCTTCGAGAACGTTACCAAGTAGTCTTGCCATCGGATTCATTCCGAACCCGAATTCCGCAACAGTCCAAACATTTTCTCTATGTTTGACATTTTGCCTTCTAGCCGCTTCTCCAAACTCTTGGCGAATAGAAGCAGCGATTGCACCACCTTTTACATCTATTACCAATCCCTCTTCGATGATGAAAGTTACAGGTTCATCAATCAAATTAGATTCCCATGAACCATCGATTACGATTGTTCCATTCATACTATTCTCTCTTGGCAATACGAATATCTTGCCAGCAGGTAAATTGGTCAGCATTTTCGGACGGTTGCAGATGCCATTATCATCCATTTTCCATTCTCTCCAATTAACTTCAAAGGTGACATCAGTACCATTTTTCGATTTCACATTAACAATTCTTCTACGCCTCAATACCGGTGATAGTTCACTTATTTTACGCTTGATTTCTGTAAAATCAGCAGAGATACCGCCCTTGGTGAACATTTCAACATTCATTCCAGGCATTGTTGCCACTCGTGAACCATCTCTTAGTGCCTGACGTATCGCCTTAGTGTGGGTCAAAGAATATCTTGTTGGAGCGATAATTACCGATTGCTGGCGCATTAAATTTGCAACAGGGGTGGGAGGTTCATCGCCATGATGACGACCCTTTGGCATAACTATCAATAAAACTCGGTCCGTTCGTTCAATAGCAGCCTCGTGTAGTGCCTGGCCAATTTCCCCTGTGGTTGGATCACACACAATCAATACATTATCAGCTCTGCGAATATCTAGGCAAGTACGAATAACAGTTTGTGAACTCTTCTTCAATAAAGATGGAATGTCATCTTCAACTTCCTCATCACTGCTTCTGCTATTATCTGATTCAGTATTATCATTCAACACAACCCCGGAAGTATTTTCTTCAATGGTAACTTCATCCGAAGCCTTGAAATCTATTTCTCCAACGACTCCGATTAATTCCTCGTCATCGTCGATTGGCGGCTGTTCCTTTCCGCCTTTACGTCGGAATGGTCTCACCATGCACAGTCCAATCCGCTTGAAGTCTTCAATGTGTGCCAGTATTGTTGACACTATAACAGTGAATAGTTGATGAAGAAAGACCTCTTCGCTTAGGTTATGAGCGCATATGGAGAATTCATTGAATTGGTAAAAGATATCTATCGTCTAGGTGCATTACAAGGGCACTTGGGATGGGACCAAGAGACAATAATGCCTTCTAAAGGTGCAGAAGTACGCGGTGAAATATTAGCATGGTTGGCCAAAGAAAGACATTTACGCATTACTGATTCCAACCTTGGAGAATTATTGAAAAAGGTAGAAGCGGAAACAGAACTTGATAGTGACCAATCTGCTAATGTCAGGGAGATGCGAAGGGTTTACGACAAATCAATAAAACTTCCAAGCGAATTTGTTTCAGAGTTTGCTAAAGCACGCTCTGAAGCACTACTTGGCTGGCAAAAAGCCAGAGCAGATTCAAATTTCTCTGCATTCGAACCTCAATTACAAAAGTTGGTCGATATGACCAAACAAAAAATAGACTATTTTGGTATCACAACTACGGCATATGACGTTCTTCTTGATGAATTTGAAGTTGGTATGACCGTAGAAGATTATGACCCATTATTTGCTGGATTAAAGCAAAAACTGGTACCTCTTTTACAAAAGATACTGCACTCACAAAAAACTAATCCAGTTCCGAAATTACCTGAGGGCTTAACATTTTCAATAGCCGCGCAAACAGAATTCTGTGAGAAAGTTTCAACCAATATGGGTTTTGATTTTGAAGCGGGAAGGATGGATGCATCAACTCATCCATTTTCCGCAGGTTTGTGGCCAGGAGATACTCGCTTCACAACAAGGTTCGATGAAAAAGACCCATTTTCGTGCTTATATGCTGTTATGCATGAAACAGGGCATGCGTTGTATGAACAAGGATTGGCGCGTGAATTTTCATTCACACCAAGAGGTGAAGCGGTTTCGTTAGGAGTTCACGAATCTCAAAGTCGTCTTTGGGAAAATCAAATAGGCCGTACTGAAGCATTTTGGAAAGTTGCAAACCCATGGTTTAGGGAACTATTCCCCGATTCACCTCAATGGGATGCGAAAACATTGAACAAAATTGCTAACACTGTATCAACAGGATTTATCCGTGTAGAAGCAGATGAAGTAACTTATAATTTACATGTCATGCTAAGGTATGAAATTGAAAAGAAATTGTTCAATGGAGACTTAACGGTAAAGGAACTACCTGAGACTTGGAATAATATGTTTGAGGAGTGGTTTGGAAACAAAGTTCCATCAGATTCAGAAGGATGTCTACAAGATATTCATTGGTCGATGGCAGCATTTGGATATTTCCCAACCTATACGCTTGGAAATTTGTATGCAGCCCAATTACTGGAATCGATGAGCGATGATTTGGGAGATATTGACCAAATAATTGCACAAGGTGACTGGTCTTCTCTATTACAATGGTTACGTCCTCGCATTCATCATCAAGGGTCGGTTATGACCCCTGCACAATTGATAGAATCAGCAACTGGAAAACCGCCAAGCCCTGATGCCTTCATCAGATACATAGAGAGCAAATATGGTGAACTATATTCTCTAGATGAGAACTGATATTGAAATTATTCCTCTTCAGTCTTGTGTGAATCGATTAATTCATTCATTTTTGCGGCTATTTCATTCAATGCTATTTGTAAATCATTGGCCCGATCATCTTCATAGTTTGTTCCAAATGTTGTTCCCAGTAACGTGATCATAGCACCAGATAACATAATCACAGCAGGCCAATAAACATCTGCTGCAATCATATCAGTTCCAGCATTCATGCCGCCCCATATCGCTCCTACGAGAAAGGTGGTAAAGCCAATAATTACTTGCTGGTATCCATCTCCTAAATTTTCCTTAAGTGTATTCATGTTGTTTCCCTCAATTATGTCTTATCCGTTTTACTTATAATCTTCTGCGCTAAATGAGGTCATAATAGCGTTAATTATGAGATAATTAATCCCCTCATTGCCAAGGTGTCATCAGTATTGGAGAGCCGACTTGGCCTCTTTCAACCAACAATTTACCTTTCTGCCCAGTACTCTTATCGCGCTTGAATACAGGAATACCTGCTACAATAGTAATTTGAGGCCAGCCGACCAATTTACGTCCTCTAAATGGACTCCAGCCTACTCTCGTCCATGTGTTTTCATCAATAACTTCAACTTCATGTTCTAGGTCAACTAGTACAACATCACCATCTGCACCCTCTATCAATTTACCTTTTCCAGACATATTATAGCAATCTGCAACATTAGTTGACATCCAATTCACAACATCTTCAACACTACACATTCCATTTTTAGCATGTGTAAGCATTACTGGTAATGATGTTTCTACACCTGGCATCCCACTCGGTGCCTTTGGAAAACCATCTAACTTTGAACTTAAGGTATGAGGTGCATGGTCTGTAGCAATACATTGAATTGTACCATCGTGAATACGTTGCCATAAGATTTCTTTATCTCGTTGATAGCGAATTGGCGGATTCATCTTCAATCTAGTGCCTTCTTTTTCCACATCAGATTCAGTAAATGTGAGATGTTGAGGTAAAGTTTCTGTTGTGATAATAGCACCCTTTCCTCCCTGAGAAGGAAGCCGAGTCCTACCAGCCAGCCAATCTGCTTCCAAACCGCTTGTAAGATGGAGGATATGTAATCGATGTCCACTATCATCTGCTAATTCAACTGCTAGTTGAGTTGCAAGTAATGCGGTGATGTCATCTCTCCACTCTGCATGAGC
>DAJY01000114.1:745-5704 GCA_002499015.1 Euryarchaeota archaeon UBA242 | reverse complement strand
CCAACTGCTAATTGTAATTGTTCAACATTTGTTGGAGTTGCTCCGATGAAAAATCCATAGTTATTGACACACTTTGCAGCAGCAGTATCTAACTTCCCTTGCATACCCTCCATCGTCGTTATCGATGGTTTGTTATTTGGCATATCTAGAAAAGAAGTAATTCCACCACTAACTGCAGCAGCACTACCACTTGCTAAATCTTCTTTATCGGACTGTCCAGGGTCTCTAAAGTGGCATTGCGGGTCTATTCCGCCTGGAAGTAAATGAAGCCCAGTACCGTCGATTAGCAATTCATCATCATTAGGCAATAACCCACCACCAACGAGAATTTCAGAGATTACTCCGTCACTAATTCTCAAATCTCCTACTGCTGTTTGACTTGGAGTCACCATTGTTGCTCCACAAATCAACGCACTACCATGTCTTAGCATAACCTTCCCTCACACTGTATGGCGATGACTCTAGCCCATCAACTAATCGCCTAGTTAGTCGATAATCTCATTTTGATTTAGGCCTAAAGGCATTACAAATATCCAAATTCATTTCAATAAATGGTCCTTTCATTAAATCAATACAATATGGAACAGCTCTCCAAATTTCATCAATCGTCTCTCTTATTGCCTTCGGCCTACCTGGTAAATTGAATATTAGGCAAGAACCTCGAGTACCACCAATCTGTCTTGAAAGTATTGCAGTAGGAACAAAGGTCAATGAGATTGCTCTCATCTGTTCGCCGAAACCATCCAAAATCCTGTCACAAACAGCAGCAGTAGCCTCTGGCGTAACATCACGCGCAGCAGGTCCTGTCCCTCCTGTGGTTACAACAACACAGCAACCTATTTCATCGACTAATTCCTTTATTGATTGTTCAATTACTTGTTGCTCATCACTAACGCACCTATAATGTACATTGACAGGGCTCCTTATCGCTTCTTCAAAAAATCCTAAAATCGCCGGTCCACCTTGGTCTTCATATTGGCCTGTGCTGGCTCTATCACTGGTAGTAATGATGCCGATATTGGCCAACTCACCTATGTGATTATCACTCCCTTCAATGACGGTTATTGACTGCAATGCAAAACCTCAATTTTCGCCATATTTTGCTTGAACATCAGCGTGGAAGTTATCGAGTAAAGTGTCTTCAAATAACTCGGTTTGTCTGCGCATTTTGGTTGAACGTAAGTGGAATACTGCTAGTAGAATAAATACGATAATTACCAACGGAATAACCGCTTCTAATTTGTACCGATGCATGACCTTGACGATACCTTCTGCAGTATATGCCCACGTTACTGAAGCAGCAACACCACCGAGTCCAGTCGCTAATAAGACTCTAGTAAAGTTCATTCTTGATAATAATCCTAACATGGCGCCAACCAAAACACCAGATGCCATAAATGGAATCCAAACGAAAGCGATTAATCCCCAAAATCCCCAGCGATTAATAAAATCACGTTTTTCATTTGCCATATATTCGACAGTGGATAGGGCGTTGCCGATGAATTTTGTTTGCAGCATCCTTCCACCAAGTCCATCTTGCTTTGCAATAGCAACAACTCTTTCTTCATCGGAGCTACTTTGTTCTATTCTTCCAGCACCAGATCTATCTGCAAGAGTTGAAACTTGATTTCTAGTTTTTATTATCAATTCTTGACTACCGAGTAGGTCTGAATTTCGCTGAGAAATATATTGATATAATTCATCTTGAATTTGGTCAGTGGTTTTCTTAAATCTAAAGAAAGCAAATCTCTGTGTAGGGTAATAAATCACTGATACGAATATTACTCTGTCATCACTTGTAACGACAGCGCCTTCTAAATTAACATCAGAACGGCGCGTGAAGAACAGGTCTAGAGAATCTCTTACTTCATCTTCAACTACGGATAATGTATGTAATTCGGAGAAGAATGAAGTGTAATCTTGCTCTGATTGTTCGGAATCCTTTCCTGCAGAACCGACGCCAACTCCCGAATCAAAGTCAACAACATGTCCGTTACCTATCGTTCTAACAGTTAGTTGAACTGGCTTGAAGACTCTGAAAATTGCAAATTCATCAAGGATTTCTTTCAATACTTCTGCACGAACATCTCCATTATCTGAAAATGTTCCATCAGTATTCTTGTATGGAACCATAATATCAATCGACAATTCTCTGGGTTCAATTTTATATAATTCCCAATCTACATCAATTTGCAATCTGGTAGCGGTATTTGTAATGGTATCTTCAACCAATCTAGTAATATGGGAGCGAGAAAGCATATCGTCAGCTTCTTGATGGTATACTTTGTATGTAATTGGGTATAAGACCATCAACGAAATAATTGAAAGTGAAAGCGAAATAAAAGCCATCCACCAAGCGGGGATTCCAGCAGAACCACCAGTTAGCATTGCAGTTTCCCTGCCACCACCCAATTCCGCTCCCATCAAGAGATATCCCCAATCACCTAAATCCTGTACTCCCCAACACGATCTAGCGCCTTGGTCAGTGATTCTAATCTCTCTAATTGTTTCACTTGAAACGAAAGGAAGGAACTCCAAAGCCTTCTGCTTTTCTTCAATTTCGAACATTATTTCTTTACGTATTTGTTCTCCACCCTCAACAATAGTTGCATTTTGGATATCTGAATCATTATACACTGTTATGCGTAATGTTATTTCATAATGGCCAGCTTCAAGTTCTGAATAAGTTGCTCTGTGAGAAGCTCTCCCAGCCGTAGTTTCGCCTTCCCCGGCAACGGCCCTTGTTGTTTCTTCAGACGAAACAACAACTTCACTCTCGTCATGTAGCTCCAGGATTGTATAATTCAGCACTGCAACTCCCAGCGGAAGGTTATGGCCTGCGATTGAAAATAGTTCCCGGTCACTATCTGGGAATATGTGCATCCAAGGTTTATCGGTGATTTCTTCGCATTCATCGCCAATATCCAAGAATGTAGTGGATGCTTTGTGGTCGATTGAGGTTGTATTACCCACCATTCCGGAAGACATTGCAAATAGAAGGAGGGCGAAAACACCAGCGTATACTATTCCTCCAAAAAGAACCAAATCTTCTTTACTACTCAAAAATGATTTGCTATCATTAGTTCTTCTTCGGCGAATAGTGCTAAGTTCCTTTGCAGTTTTATCGCGAATTTTTGTCTCGGGGTCAAGGCTCTCTTTAGGCATGTCTCCCCCGCTCGCCGACTTTCCCATATTATGGGAAGAAAAGCATTAGCACATGAAGTATACTCTTGAAATCTACAAAAAACAGTTTCTGAAAGAAAAACAATGAATGCTAGTCGCCAATATTTGAACAGTTGGTGGGTAAGGCCGGACTTGAACCAGCGACCTCGGCATCTTCAGTGCCGCGCTCTCCCAACTAAGCTACTTACCCGTACACATTGGCGAGCCCCCTCGCCATATCAAGGCTTTTGTTACAGTGCTTTGCTTCTCTCGAGGCCAAAGATTTATTCAATACCGTCAAGAATCAGTTTTTGAGCATCAAATAGGACCTCTAGTCCACCATCTGCACTACCGAGTAGTGACATTAACTCATCACCAGAGAATGTTGCTTCTTCCCCAGTTCCTTGAATTTCAACATATTTTCCATCAGCAGTTTTGACAACATTCATATCAACATCTGCATTAGAATCTAGCAAATAATCTAGGTCTAGCCAAACTTCATGGTCAATCAATCCAACAGAGATTGCAGCCAAGTCGTGTGGGATGACAGCGTTTTCATGGTTAGTTGCCTCAACTTCAGATAGTTTAGGGGCAACCCAATTGCCTTCCTTTTGTTGTTCAAAAGTTGGCCGGAGATCCTTTGGAAGGCAAATTCCCTTAGCAATAAGTCTTCTAACCGCCAATCTCAATGCAAGGTTTCCTGCAGTTATCGATGCACAACGGGTTCCCCCATCAGCATTTAGAACATCACAATCAACATTGAGTGCGATTGGACCGAGTGCCTCTAAATCAACAGCGGCACGTAATGAACGTGCAATAAGACGCTCAATTTCTTGAGTTCTTCCCTTTGCGCCTCTTCTTTCACGGCGGAAGCGAGAATCGGTTGAACCCGGTAGAAGTGAATATTCAGCATGAACCCAGCCTTTTGAAGAGTCTCTTGGGAACCAACCAGGTAACCTTGATTCTTTTGTTACACACACTAAAATCACAGTATCTCCTTGCCTGTAAAGAATTGATGCAAGTGCGTTTGGTGTGAAATCTATCTCCACTTCGACATGTCTCATTTCGTCTTTTGCCCGCGTCGGTTCAAAACCGGTCTTGAATTTGCTCATGTTGTGCCGAGTAGGTTTGCTTCATCAAGGCTTCTCAAGGTAATTATTGTTCAACATCACATTGAAAGGTATGCTTTTACTCGGATGGTTATGCCCCTACCGCGTGTCGCCATATGTGCAGTCGCCCGTACACCGATTGGCAAGTTAATGGGGACTCTATCCTCTTTTTCAGCAGTTGAGTTAGGAATTCTTACCGTTAAGGAATTATGCAATAGAATGCAAATTAATGCCGCATCCGGAATTGTTGATGAGTTAATATTTGGGCAAGTTTTGCAGGCAGGTGCAGGTCAAAACCCTGCGCGGCAAGTCGCTTTAGGAGCTGGGTTGCCTGTTTCAACTCCTTGTATGACTTTGAATAAAGTGTGTGGATCATCCCTAAAAGCAGCAATGACGGCAGCAAATAGTATTCGTGCTGGAGAGTATAATGTGATTATTGCTGGAGGAATGGAGAGCATGACCAATGCACCACAGTTGCTAATGGGTCAAAGATTTGGTCAGAAAATGGGTAATTCTAAACTTATAGATTCAATGGTCCATGATGGACTTTGGGATATTTATGACAACATACACATGGGTAATACTGGGGAAACAGTTGCACAAGAATGCTCCATATCACGTCAAGATTCTGACAACTTTGCAGTAAGGTCTCACCAAAAGGCAGCAACTGCGTGGGAGAATGGATGGT
>DAJY01000114.1:0-448 GCA_002499015.1 Euryarchaeota archaeon UBA242 | reverse complement strand
ACAGCAGGTAATGCAAGTACAATTAATGATGGAGCAAGTGCAATCTTGTTGGCAAATGCTGATTTTGCTAAGCAACAAGGCTGGGAAATAATCGCTTATATTGAAGATTATGTGACATCAGGTGTTGAGCCATCACGGGTTATGAGTGCTCCGATTCCAGCAATAAGAACTCTCTTGAAAAGAAATAATTTAGAAGTATTAGATGTGGATGTTTATGAGCATAATGAGGCCTTTGCAAGTGCTTCATGTGCAGTTGCCAAGGAAGTGGGAATTCCAGATGATAGATTCAACCTCCACGGTGGCGCAGTTGCCTTGGGTCACCCATTGGGTTCGAGCGGGACAAGGTGTTTGATCACAATGCTTGGAGTCATGCGCAGAACCGGTGGCAAATCTGGAATCGTAACCCTGTGCTTGGGTGGCGGAAATGCAGTTGCAATGCTCGTTTGCA
>DAJY01000009.1:6299-6588 GCA_002499015.1 Euryarchaeota archaeon UBA242 | reverse complement strand
GACACGGTTTGAACGGTGTTTTCTTGTTCAAGAGAAGGAAATTCCCATGATTGCATCGTTGTACTCATGCTGATTGTAATCATCAAAAGGGCAAGAAAAAATGCCGAGGCACTGGTATTTCGCCTTTTTGACATTGCTTACCCTTTCATGAAGGTGCTAATAAAGTTGTACTCACAGTAAGTTCTAGGTTTCCATGCCAAAGAGAACTCGACTCTTACGTACGATTGTCCGAACGGAACTTGCAGGTGTTCCGGTACGAGGAGGGGTACGGAAGCAATTGTAATTATAC
>DAJY01000009.1:4447-6206 GCA_002499015.1 Euryarchaeota archaeon UBA242 | reverse complement strand
GTCTTTTGATGATATTCGTGCTCACACCTACATTAGAATTTCATTCTGATTGTTAGTGATATTTTCATTCCAATTCTAACGTTCCGGTACAAGCATTAGTAATGCTAATTATTGCTCTCATGCTCATACCTCAGGAAGATTGGAGAAGTTTACATTTCGTAAGTAGTTGTATTATTTTGAGATTACTTTACTCACCTTCCGGTACGAGCACCCTTTCTAAGTTCGGAAATGACTGGAGAGAAAACGGTGAACATTATACGATTCTTTTCCTTGGGTAAGTTATGCGGAGTAAAGCGTTTCTTCTTGTGTTGATGTTTTTTCTTAGTACGTCGACTGGGCTTTTCTTAGATTCCAGTCATGAATCAACTCTTTCAGTCGGTGATGAAATTTCTCAGAGTGATTCAAAGTCTTCCACTGATACATCCGGCTGGGTTGTTTCTCCATCGAATGGATGGACCACCGGTGGAGAGGAAATTATCATAACCGGTACTGGATTTATGGACATGGCGTTCAAGAATGTCACCAGTGATGGTGAGGCTTACACGTGGACCATATCTACTGCCAACTATGTCACCTCGAGCGGGTACAACCCTTCGATTGGCGTGGACTCGAATGGAATCGTTCACATTGTACATCAACAATGGGAAGATGATGAATTGTGGTACAGCACCTATGATGGAACTTCATGGAGTCATTCTAAAATCAAAGATTGCAACGGATGCAGAAACATCGACATCGTCATTGATAGCAATGACAACATTCACCTCGCTCATTATCTCAAACAAAGCGGAACCACTGGTTATCTCAAATACGAAATGTACGATGGAACCTCTTGGATAGATCAGTGGAGTACGAGTAATGTTCAAAACGACCAAGTCGCAATTGCTCTTGATGCTCAAGACAATCCCCACATCTCATTTTCAAATGCCGGAACTGTCTGCTCTGGTTCCAAGCTTGCATACCACGATGGCTCTTCTTGGACCGTGTTGACCATTGATTCCTCAAACACCTATGTTGGTTGTGACTCTTCCATAGCCATTGACTCCAATGGCTTTGTCCACGTGGCATACAGAAATCACAACAATATGGACATGATGATCACCTCCAATATCTCCGGCCCATGGCAAAAATATTCCATCGATGGTGGAAGTGGTGTAGGGTATCACAGTGCGATGGATATTGATTCAAACGACGAACTTCACGTTGTTTACAGTACCAACAGTGCGGGAAATGGCGTCAAATACGCTACTGGACTCTCGGGTTCGGCTTGGGCAGTTTCAAACCAAGGTAACTCAAGAAACACGTTTAGCATGTACATTGACCAATTTGACATCGTTCACATTTCGGAATACAATGGGGGCTCAAACCTTGGTTACAGTATGGTGGCCCCAGGGGCCTCACGCCAGTCAATGACTGTCGATAGCGCTGGAGATGTCGGATATGAGAACGATATCTTTGTTGACTCCAACAATATGGTTCACATTGCGTATTACGATTCTACCAACAATAATCTGAAATACGCTAACCGTTCTACAGGTATGTCGCTCACTCAAGAAATCACGGTTCAGTTCGGGCAATATGGCTCGGTAACAGGAACGGTTGTCAACGACACTACCATCCGAGTAACGTCGCCAATGGCTGGTCAAACTGCGGAAACGGTAGACCTCACCTTGTCGGATAAAGATGGTACTGAATACCTTTTATCCTCCGTTTTTACCTTCATTTCTCCTGATGATGTTGACATGGATGGTGTGCTCAA
>DAJY01000009.1:0-4316 GCA_002499015.1 Euryarchaeota archaeon UBA242 | reverse complement strand
CCAGATGCTGACAACGACGGATACAGTGACACAAACGATGTATTCCCCAATGATTCAACTCAATGGAGTGACACTGACGGTGACGGCTATGGCGATGCCGCAAATGGAAACAATGGCGATATGTTCCCACTTGATTCAACACAATGGCACGATACAGATGGGGATGGTTTTGGAGATAATCCGAATGGAACTGACCCTGATAATTGCATTGAAGAATTCGGCAATTCAACGATTGGGCGTTTGGGGTGCCTTGACGATGACGGTGACGGCTGGGCAAATATTGACGATGCCTTCCCTTTCAATGCTTTTGAAACGACAGACAGCGATGGTGATGGTGTAGGAGATAACCTCGACATGTTCCCTCTTGACGGAAACGAAACGCTTGATTCTGATGGCGACGGTGTAGGCGATAATGCAGATGCGTTCCCAAACAACGCCAGTGAAACGTTAGATTCCGATGGTGATGGACTCGGTGATAATAGCGATCCGAATCCATTCCAACACGATTTTACAGACGGTGACGGTGATACATTCCCCGATCTCATCGATGCATTCCCTGAAGATGGAAGCCAATGGTCAGATACGGATGGCGATGGTTTTGGAGATAATCCAGACGGCAATGATTCTGATGCCTTCATCACAGCTCCAAGCCAGTGGAACGATAGTGATGGCGATGGGTATGGTGATAATTGGGGTGACAGCGCTTGGAATGAAACTCGAATGTCCGAATGGACGGGCATCTTCATTGACGGTGCTCTTCTTTCCGATTACTGCCCAGACGTGAATGGAAATTCAACGGCCGATGGCTATGCTGGATGTCTGGATGCTGACGGTAATGGAATCGCAGACATGTTTGAACAAATGGAAAACAACACTGAGACCAATGATTCAGTGATCGATTCCGATAACGATGGCGTTTCAGACTTGGAAGATGCTTGCCCGGAAACCCCTGCAGGTGCTCAGGTCAATACCATCGGTTGCGTCGTTGTCGACTCTTCTGAGGACGATACAACTTCAGCTTTCGAATCCTTCTTTTCAGGAGATGGAGACCCAGTAGCGACAACAGTCGGTATCGGAGCGATTTTGCTTGCTCTGTTTTCTTTACTGCAAACCAATGCTGTTGCAGCAGTTCTCCCCGACACATTCCGTTGGGTTCAAGTTCTTCGTAATAACTCGAAACTTACAAAAGAAGAATTGAATGAATTAACATATCTTCAGTCTCTTGTGCAAGCTTACTTTGACTCTCCGGATGAACTCAATGAAGAATTACAAGACATGAAGTCTGATTTGACTGCACGCTATACCAATAACGAAATCAAGAAAGAGACGCGTGAAAAGTTGTTCACACTGATTGATGAACTTCTTCACACAAGTCCTGATGAATTGGAACGTATTGCTCATAACGATGCTTATTTCGGTTTGGCTGGAACAATTGATTCTAAAAAGCGGACTGAACTTCTTGAGGAGAAAGTCGCCATGCGAAGCATCCCCATCTCTCTTGATTCCACGCTCACATCAATGCCGCAAGTTCCAAATTTGGAACTTAAAGGGGTTGTGAGTGCAGAAGATGGATACGAGTACCTTGAGTCTCCATCAGGAAGTGGTGTCTGGTTCATTCGTAACCAATCTTCTGGCGAATGGGAACAATGGTTGCAATAAGTTTGATCTTCGTCTTTGTTGCTTACCGTGGTATTTGCAGATAGTATTCAGGTACGAGCACTAAGCAATCTATTGCTGACCTTCGTGCTCATACCGACATTAGAATTTCATTTTGATTGTTAGTGATATTTTCATTCCAACTCTAACGTTCAGGTACGAGCACTAAGTAGTCTTTTGATTAGATTCGTGCTCATAATGACCTTATAATGCCACTGTGCATTACAACCGTTGCTGTTCTAATCCAAGGGTGGATGGACGGTCTCACCGTTGCTTAGTAGGGCGAATCGTTCCTGCTTACGCGGATGAACCACATCCGATGTACTCCATGGCCAACCACCGAATTGAGTACTTTGATAATCGGTGAAGGCTTGTATTATCTCTTGGCGTGTGTTCATCACAAATGGACCGTGTTGAGCGACGGGTTCGTCGATGGGTTGACCTTGGAGAATAAGGACTCGTACCTCACCATTGGGCGCTTCAACCGTAGTGACCATTGTTGAATCTAGATGCATGCCGTATTTTTTCTCCAGCGTGTGACCTTCAACCGTTGCAGCGGCGCCGTTGATGTGATACATCATGCGATTAACACCGGCTGAGGTGGTGGGTAAATCAACCGAGCCGCCATCCTTGACGGTCAGGATGTAAATACCGACTTCATGGCTTTCTTCATGGGCCCAGGAGGCACTAGGAGATGCAGGTGCAATGTGTTCATTCCATCTCCCTGTGATAATACGAACATGACCCCCGTCAAGTTCGATGTTAGGAACTTGTTCAGCCCAGATCATTTCATATCCTGGCGCAGTCATCTTGTCCTTAGATGGTAAGTTCAGCCAAATCTGGAAGAGGTCGAGTCGATTGTCCTTGTCGATATTGGTCAGCGGAAACATTTCCGAATGCATTAGGCCCGAACCAGCCGTCATCCACTGAACATCACCGAAGCCATAGCGTCCAGTAGCACCACCCGAGTCGAAGTGGTCGACCAAGCCGTCCAGCACCACAGTTACCGTTTCAAAACCCCGATGAGGGTGTGCTGGAAAACCCGGAACGGTTGCACCGTGATACATTTTCCAATCGTTATTTTCGTCAAAGTCAGAACCGATTTCCCGTCCCACAAGCGGTTGGTTAGGACCCATTTTTTCGTTGCCAGCGGGGTAAAGATCGAGGTGATGAACGCAGAACAGAAAAGGGTCGGATGTTTGCCGCACGAATCCCATGAGAGTGTTGCTCAGGACCGAACTACGCTTGGGCATGGTGCTGACTTTAGTTTCCCCTTTTTCAAGCGTTGTATTATTGGAATACATCATCAAGTCAACTAATTACCATCATATCTTTGTTGTCTTCGCTTTCCTCGATTTCCACTATTCCAACTTATGCTTTCATTTCAGGCTCTTTTAAGAATTGGAGAGGGATGACAGATTCTAAAGGGAGACGAATTAAGAGATCGCTTAGCATCAACATGACGAGCATCAAGTTTTGTACGGATGAAGAAATTTCTCGTTACAAAAATATTGAGTTGTTGAAAGATTACATTGAATCAATACAGAGCGAAATAGCAACTCATAACGACGCTAATAGCAGTGATAAATCATCTTTGCTGAATGGGCGAAACCTTACCAATATAGGATTGTTCAGGGTGTATGCGCATCAGTATTTGATGGCTAATGAAAACATTAGAAAGGATTTAACCGTGATGGTTAGGCAGTTGGAGCCAACAGAAAATGGTTTGCCGATAGAAGTTTATTGCTTTAGTAGTAATATTAACTGGGTGGAGTATGAAGGAATTCAATCAGATATATTCGATCATCTTTTATCATCAATATCTAATTTTGATCTAGAGATATTTCAGAATCCTACAGGGAAATTCGGAAGTTGAATTTATTCATCCGTAAGGAAAGCGAGCATTAACGGAAATTGAGGAAAGCGAAAGAAACAATTGAAAATAACCCTAGTAGCAAATATATGACCATTGAGAATAAGAATATCGGGGGAGATTCCTATCTTGAGGTCCACCTTCTTCCACGGTGATGCCGCTATTTAGCATGCAATAAGCCCCATAGGATCTCAAAAATATTCCTACACTAAACTACCAATTGCCTCCATGGTCATCTTAAACATTGGTAGGTTATATTGATTGTCAATGAGTGCAAAAACATTCAAAGGGTAACGCTGTAATTCTCTAATATGGAGGGGGTGAACGCTGATGCCCCTATTGATACTACTATGGTTGCCCCTCAATTACCTCAAGATGAATCTATTGAGTGGGTTTTGAAGACAGAGCAATTTGCAGAAGTCCCCTCAGCACCAAAGTTACCACCAGTTGGTGGTTGGAAAAAAGCCATCTTTTTACGCTTGTTAGCGGTGATTATTATCGGTTCAGGTCTTTTCATTTCACGTGAAGGAGCCACTATTGTAATATTCTTATTCATTATTGTCGTCCCGTTTGAAAGACTTTTTCCTCGTCAGAAGCATCAAGGATTCAAACGACCACATTTAGATTTGGACATAGGTTATGCAATGGCTGCACCATTTCTCAATATTGTTGCGCTTACAGTTGGTATTTTTATTGGAGTCGTTTCTTTAGCATGGATACCAGGATTGTTGATCAATCCCTATGTAGCAATGATTCCTAGTCCGTACAAATTGATCGCAGGTATTCT
>DAJY01000040.1:21344-39149 GCA_002499015.1 Euryarchaeota archaeon UBA242 | reverse complement strand
GGCATTGCTGATAATGGTGGCATTGGTGGTAGAGGAAGTGCACCTAATGATGGCAATTTGCTGTCCAATTTTTCATCATCTTGCTGACTCATACGGCTTACCCCACCCACGGTGGGTTAAACTCTACCCTTGAACCTTACCGATGAAGGAGTATGCACGGGATAGATTCAAAGATGATGTATTTATTTTCAATTATACGATTTTTGCCCATCCTTTCAGAACCAAAAATGTCGCTCCAGCCTCGCTTATTTCTAAAATTTGGCCACGCGTTAAATCATATCTTTTGTCTTGAAACTGGGCAACTGCATCCTCAACTGTAATTTCTATTCGCAACTTTTCTTGACCACTTAGTACCAAGGCCTCTTGAAGTGGCCTATATGGGTTAGAACCTTCAGGGTCCAAACGGTTTAATGGAAACTCGCTTACTCGCATTCCAGTTTTGCCATGAAGAGACGTAGGCCACCTAATTTGCCTCCTAGTATCAATAGTAACGACTTCATCTGTTTCTCCCGCATTACCCAGAACTACCGAAGAATCCGTTTTCAGTAAATTAAGAAATAATCCATCGTAGATGCCAAGTGCACCAAATTTACCCTCTCTAATTCTCTTTGAACGAGCTTCATGATTTACCAATTCTGCTAATTTTTTAATCGATGTAGCGCTTCTTTGAGAAGTAGTTCCTTCTCTCTTATATTGAGCTTTGAGGCCCTCCTCTAAATCTTTCAATATTGAAGAATAATCTCCTTGCTTATTTGAAATAACTTGTAATTTCAAGATCATGTCATCGACACCATCTCTAATTCGCCTAGACCATCCTTGGGAGTCTGCCTCATTGAAGCGGGACATGCCACCCTGTACATCAACGCCCTCACCACGAATATGCGATACCAGTTCTCTTCTTGCTTCCGAATCCAGATGAAATAAATTAGGGTCGCGGTAGTGCAAATGAAATCCCCTGTGCCCTGAAAAGGTAACTTGTAAATATTTTTCATCAAAACCGAATTCAGGTTGTAAGAAATCGTTCCAAAGACTCCATCCTTGTTCTTGGATGACCTCTAGCATTGCGGGGAAATCACGATCGGTAACGCCTGGCAAATGGTCTCCGTCCAGGTCAAATATTAAATCCGCACCTTGCCAGATTTTATCAGCCATTTTCAACTCATATGGTCTTTTCCAATAAGCCGTTGAGTAGAAACATGAATGCATTGCTCTTTCCGACAGGAAAGTCCTAACATCTTGCATATCGGTGAAACCTTTGTGCCTGATTGGAGGTGAGTCTCCAAAGGGAATAAACATCCATTCTCTTGACTTCAATCGCGGAGGAGTCCAGAATTCAGATGTACGATAATATTGGCCAAAACGATGTGCAAATCGGGCCCAACCAGTTGACATTATTGATCCTCCCATAATAGGACAGAAGGCGACAGTTTTTGAACTAAGTGAAAGTTTATTCTTTCTGCATCCAAAATCTTCCTTCTGATTCATTGATGGTAGTTGCTGTATCTGCGCCGGTTGCTTCAACATAATGTTCCCAGCACATGTAATACTTATCCACGACCATAGCATTTCCAAAGGTTAAACGCTCTCCACATTTGTGACATCGTGGACCGATTTCACCATTTGGAGTTTGGGCCAATTGTATGTGTTCGTGTGGCATAGGGCTTGCCTCTAAATTATGCGGGTGCTGGCTAGTCTTTGAACTTGGGCATTAAAATCTCACCAAGAAGTATCTTCCCATTCTGCTGTTCGACACCAATTTAGTAAATCCAATGCAACTTCGCATGATTCAGCAACTTCTATGTTTTCATCATTGAGAAATTCCTCTAGAATCGGTTTAACCGAAACATCACCTATAGCACCCATTGCCTCAGCTGCCTCATGCCTAACCATGATGTGTTCTTCCACATCGCTCAATCGCTCAATCAAAGTAGGAATGGCAGCGACATTTTGCATCTGTCCAAGGACATAGGCTAATTCATGACGTAAAAGAGCACTCTTTGTTACAAAGGCTGAACATAATGCTAAGCAAGCCTCATCAGTACCATTATTTCTTAGAGAAAAAACAGCCCTCATCCGCAGGAACATCTGATTGTTTTCATCCAAGAGGTGAAGTTTTAGTGTTTCAATATCAGTTTCACTAGATGGGGGTGCTGGGTCGACTGAGCCATATTGGCTGACACCGGGGGCTCTATCTACAATATCCATTTAATCACCTTTTTATTCGGGAGAGCCGATAAATTTCATGCTGCTAGTATTGAAAGTCGAATCTATGAGTCCAAGTTCTTGCCCTTCTTTGATGAATTGACGTACTGCAGCACGGCCCTCGTCTTCATAATCAATCGTTCTATCGTTAACATACATAGAAACAAATTGCTTATTTGTTTCATCATCAATTCCTCTACCCCATGCCTTAGCAAATTCAAGAGCGTCAGCAGGGTGTGCAATAGCATGTTCAATACTCATTTTTGTGTAAAGAGTGATATCTTCCATAACTTGTTGGCCCAAATCTCTTCTAACAACATTACCGCCAAGAGGCATCGGCCAACCGTTAGTGCGCTCATTCCACCAAACACCTAAATCCAACAAGACATTCAAGTCATGTTCGACATAAGTTAATTGTCCCTCGTGGATAATTAATCCAGACATAAATGTGCCATCTAGGACTCTGGGAATTATTTCATCAAAGGGTACCACTTCAACTTGGCAATCGCCCCAAGCCAACCTCAAACCGAGATAAGCACTAGTTTTCATGCCAGGTACTGCGATTACATTGGAGCGCACATCATCTTCAGATACACCTTGCATAGAAACGACCATCGGTCCATATCCCTCTCCCATTGAAGCACCACAGTTCATCAAAGCATAGTGTTGTGAAATTTCCGGATATGCGTGAATGGAAACTGCTGAAACTTCAAGTTCTTGATTCATGGCTCTGTGATTGAGAGTTTCAATATCTTGCAACTCATGTACGAAATTATAGCCCGGTGTAGGAAAGGCCCCAGTTGTCATTGCATGGAACATAAAAGCATCATCTGGATCAGGTGAATGTCCAATACGGACCACCTTATTACCTTCAGCATCTAGTGGCAACTCAGTGTGCATAATGCTTCCGACCAAGATACCCTTCATCAATCAACCGCATTCAATCTATATGCAGCATAATACTAAATCGTAATAAATGAATATTCAAAGGGTTTTAACCGAGATGTTTTCAAGCCATATGCTTTCAGCAAATTAGGGGCGCACATGTTAAGAAGCCGAATGATTGATTTTCAATTCTCATCTATAGTGATGTTATTGTTAATTATTATTGCTCCCGCAACTACTGCTGCATCATCTGGATTATCCTATACCGGTGGGCTTTCAAACCCCTCGGAATCATCAAATAGCCAAGCAGTGGACATTAACTTTGACAACACATTGGTAGCGACTGGATATAACGGTATTCTAACAATCCACAGTATCGAAGACAATTCATTACTAGCAAGTTTTGAATTGATTAGGCAAATTGTAGACCTTAAATTCTCTCCTGATGGGGCGACATTGGCACTATCACTAATCGGTTCTGAAGTCCGCACTGATAATATTCAATTAATCGATGTTGAAAGTCTCCAATTAGTAAATATTAATAGTAATTCTAACTCAGAAACAAAATCTATTTCTTGGAGTCCGGATAGTTCTGTTCTGGCAGTACCTAATTCGGATAACGGTGTAGATCTATTAAGAAAGTCAGACCTAAGTATCGATATCAGTTTGTCGAATGGGCATAATACTGATGTATCTTGTATTGCCTTTTCAAATGGCGGAAGTATGGTGCTAACTGGTGATGAATCAGGTAGAGTCTTGACGTGGGATAGGCAAGGCAACCCAACAGGAAAACAATGGGATTTGAATAGCGAAATTGTAGGTTGTGGCTTTGATAGCGAGGACTTAATAATTGGCCTACTGGGTGAAAATGGAAGATTAAAAACTGTGGATCCAAATGGAGGTGCTATTCATCAAAGCGACTTTATTTCGGGAAGTGAAATGTTATGGTCTAGCGATGGGTCTTACATCCACATTATAGAATCTAGCACCCAATCAAAAATTATTACCATTGAAGCCTCTACATTTCTAATCAAGCAAGAAACGACACTATTCCATCGTGCATCGGATTTTGCAGTTATTGAAAATTCAAACTTTTTGCCAGAGAAAATATTTGTCACCTCGGATACTCAAAATATTGCCATATACGGCTCGCCCGAATTACCACTTGGATACGGTGAAAATGGTGCAGATTTAGATGGAGACGGAATTCCAGATAATTTAGATAATGATGACGATGGAGATTCTATTTCTGATGAGTGGGATATCAATTGTGATTCAAGTGCTGAGAAATGTTCAAGGGTGCCAAATCAAGATGATATCAGGAATCTAAATATTTGGATTAACCAAACTACGTTAGAACTCGAGGATGTAATCACATTAAGTTCTCAACAATCATCTCTTATCAGAAACATGTCTCGTAAATCTGTTATAGCGGACCAGCAATTAAGCCACTCTGAAGCAGTGAGGTTCTCCAACTCTATTTGTGAGAATATGGATACTGATGATTTCATTGACTCTTGGAAGGCTGCGATTGAATTATCTGTAGGGCAAGTAGAAAATGGGATCGTTAGTTGTAATATTAGGAGTGGAATGGTATTAACTGAGATAGACGATGAAAGAACAAGAATAAAGATAGTATTGAAGATATCATTTACACTGTTCCCAGATGCGCTCTATCCACTTCAATTATCGCTTATGTATCAGCCAGAGGCGACTGATGGTTCAATAGCCAACTTAGCAGAAGCACACCCAATCCATGTTGTACTAGACGGAAAACAAGCACTGGTCGCTTCTTGGAGTCCATGGTGGGTTGAAGAAAATAAAATTAATTTGCAACTGCTAGAGGACATTCCACCTAGCCCAACAATGTTAGAAACGTTTGTTGAAATTACCATCGAATATCCGTGGATTGCAATATTTGTCATCTTGATGCTAACCGCATCATTATTAACCTATATTAGAACTAGAAATGCTAGTAATGTTGATTTAAAGTTTGCATTTGACGACTTTGAAGACATCCCTGATGAAACTAAAGATAATGATTTTGAAAATGAATTGGAACAAGAGGAATCATTGACCCATGATGAATTGATGAAAAACCGGGAGATAAAAAGAAAAATCGGCCGCAAAAAACAACAATCAGGTGAGGCTGTTTCGCAGATTGAATCCGAATCCCAACTCGCGGGTATTTACGACGATGAAGATGATGTTATTCCTGCAGTTGTACGGAGAAGGTCTGCTAATGTTAAACGAAGCCGTGATGGTACCGTTGTGACGGGGAAACGGACTACATTGGTATCTGCAGATGAACAAGCAGCCCCAGTTACTACTAAGAAAGTAGCAACTAAGAAAGCAGCCGTCAAAACTCGCAGAGTTGTAACTGGGAAAAACGATAATCAAGTAATGGATGACGCTCTTGACCGTTTGACAAAGAATGATTGATTACCAGCAGAATTGAGCACCGGTAGTCAATTCACATGCTTCTATCAAAAATTGGTTCAATCCGGCTAGATGGTCATCATCAAGTCTATTGAATACCTCTCCAAAATATCTATCTAATCTCTCGTAAGATAATTCAGAACGGCTGATGGACCAATTGATCACAGCATCTCTTTGTTCAGAACTGGTCTCGAAAAGAGCCAACTTTGATTCAAGAGCATTATGTGCTGCAATTATCAGTTCTTTAGGAGTGTCGATTCTAGCTGCGAAGACCCCGAAGACCATCGGTTTCCCTGACTTCTCTAGCCATGCTTGGCCTAAGTCTAATTGTACCATTGAAGGATTTTGCTTTGCACTCTCGAGAGCACGATCTCCAATTAGTAGTGCCCCATCACAATTATCCAGCATTAAATCGAAATCTGGACCCATCTGAGTTAAAGTTGGATTTAATCCCTTATTCTTCAAAAGATGCTTCAAAAGTGCTACTGATGTTGCCGAATCAGAAGGTAAGGCAATCGATTCCATATTTTCTAATTTCTTGTTTGAAAATAATAGTACACTACCGACCTCACCTTTAGAGCAAATTCCAATATCTGGAATTAATATTAATTCGTCTGCATGCTTTGCATAATCGGCTGCAGGTATTGGCGCTAATACACAATCTCTGCGTAGCAAATGGCCTGTTAACCATGAAGGAGGCGCTGGTAAAACGTTCCATGTTTCATCCAAGCCATAGAATAACGGGTCGCAATTTAGAAAGGAAACACGACCGATTGTCCTCGTCCAACCATGGGGCGCCATGTTGCGAGGGAGGGCCAACTACTGAAAGGTGTAACTCATGATTAGTTTGAGTTATTTGGCCATTTTCAAACCGCGTATTGCCTTTGGAGTTGGGGCAATGAATATCTCAAATTTTTCGTAAGTTGTATTTCTCTTAACAGGAATGCATCCAGCATTTTCAATCAGTTTGGATAATTTACTCAAATCATGATCTAATGGGGCAGTAGATCCTGCTAAATGCATAATAGATTCCTTTTGTACAGTACCATCAATATCATCAGCACCAAATTGTAGTGCTAATTCGGCCAAGCCATCACCAATATTCATTCTGTATGCCTTGATATGTGGTATCGAATCAAGCATTAACCTTGAAACTGCGATAGTTCGTAATACTTCAGTTCCTGTAGCACATTGAGCTTCTGGCAGCCTCGATGAATCTGGCAAGAACGGATATGGTACAAAACACTGGAATCCTCCGGTTTCGTCAGCCAATCTGCGTAATTTATCCATGTGGATTAGACGGTGCTTCAGCGTTTCAACTGTTCCAAATAGCATGGTGCAATTTGAAGGTAAGCCGATCTCATGAGCAGTTCTATGAATCTCTAGGTACTCTTCAGAACTCTCTTTCCCATTACAGATAATTGCCCTTACTCCATCGTCCAATATTTCAGCACCACCGCCAGGTAAACTACCAAGTCCTGCATCCTTTAGTATCGTCAAGACCTCTCTAAAAGACATACTAGACAACTGTGAAAGATGTTTTATTTCAACCGCTGTTAATGATTTAATGGTGATATGGGGGAATTTCTCGCTTACCGTTTTGAATAAGTCTCGATAGTAGTAAACATCCCAATCAGGATGTAATCCACCAACAGAATGAACTTCATCCACATAATCTGCGTACTTCGACAAATCTTCCACGTATGCTTCAATATCCAGTGAATAGGCGTCAGTAGAGTTCTTACTTCTTCTAAAGGCACAAAAGCGGCATGCTAAAACGCAAACGTTGGTTTGATTTATATGTACATTGGAATTAAAAAATGCAAAATTTTCAAAGCGTGATTTACGGACAAAATCAGCTAACCTTCCGACTTCGTTAAGATTTGGATGCTGATATAATATCAATCCATCTTCAATGCTCAATCTCTCCCCTAAAGCAACCTTCTCAGCGATTGGAATGATTGTTTCACTCCACTGCTCAAATTCTAATGATTCGCTTAACCTCTGTTGCCAGTCCTTTAGGCAACCCGCAAGTTCCTGAGTTGATGACCATTGTTCCATAATTATTCCACCTTGAATTATGCTCTTTTCTTACCTATTGCAAACACTCGTGAGTGGACCATGAATTTTCTAAACTCTTCAGCGATAAATACTCCGGATGCAACAATTATTATTATCAGCCAATCCTTCCTTTGTAGTTCAATTGTAGATAATAATGAACCAACCCTGACATCGATAATAGGTATTATCTCTGACGAGTTGTGAATAATTAACCATAGTAGTGAAAACGAGATTAGAACAGCATAATTTATCGCTTTATTAGAAAATAGGCCTAATTTGAACACACTATCCTCACTACTTCGACAATTCATGACATTGAATAATTGGAATACCACGAAAACTGCGAATGTCATTGTTTGTGCATAAACAAATTTGTCGTTTGAATAATTCTCCCAGTCTTGTATTGCAGCAGAGTCTCCGGTCACGCACGCATTACGGTCAAAGTATTGCGATAAATCCTCTTCGGTAAATGGTAATCCCTCGCAGGTCTCAACCCCCCCACCAGCAAGGAAGAAAATTATCAGTGTGCCTGTAACCATGATGATTCCAAGATAGAATATCAATGCAATATCAGATAGACTCGGTAATCCTTCATGAACTGGGCGCGGCGGCCTATTCATTACACTTCCGTGTTTCTTTTCAACACCAAGTGCAACCGCTGGTGGACCATCCATTAGAATATTGATTACCAATATTTGAGTCGCTGTAAGTGGTAAATTCCAACCAAATATGAATGTAGAAACAATAATTAGTGCTACAGCGGCAACATTTGTCGAAATCTGATATCTTACAAAGTTGCGTATGTTTTGGTAAATCTTTCTTCCTTCTTCTATTGCGTATACAATATTAGCAAAGTTATCATCCTGTAAAACCATGTCAGAGGCGTCTTTTGCAACATCAGTACCTGCTATACCCATTGAGATCCCAATATTGGCCCGAGATAATGCTGGCGCATCATTTACTCCATCACCAGTCATTGCAACGATTTCACCATTTTCTTGTAAGGATGAAACTATTCTCATCTTTTGATCTGGCGTCACGCGAGAGAATATGCTTGTATTGGCACACACTTCTAGCATTTCTTCGTCAGTGAAATTGGATAATTGGTGACCATTTACCGCTGGAACTAACCCATCTGTAATATTTAGTTCTAAACCTATCGCTTGAGCAGTAATTTGCTGATCTCCTGTAATCATCTTTACTTTTATTCCAGCTCTTTGGCAAATTGCGATAGCATCTTCCACCTCGGGTCGCGGAGGATCCATTATTCCAACGAGTCCCAAGTAGATGAATCCGGACTCTATAACATTAACATCATCAATATTTTCATCATCACCCATCTTTCTAGCACACAATGCTAATACGCGCATTGCTTTAGATGCCATGTCCTTATTGGACTCGACGGCGCTGTCAAAATCAGATTGCCCGATTGGTTGAATTTCTCCACCAACTATTTTTCTATCGACTAAAGACTTGTATCCACCTGCTCCACCTTTAGAAAATATCCATTTTTCACCCTCGTATTCATGAATAACGGTCATTCTTTTTCTAACTGAATCAAAAAAGAACTCATGGATACGTGGATGGCGTTGTGCGAATTTCTTTACATCGCCATTGATTTTCCACCCTGCAACAGCACAAGCAGAATCAGTTGGATCTCCTATCGCTTGCCATCGCCCATCAACCTTTGAAATTTGAGAATTATGGCATAATGCTAAACATGCGGCTGTTAATCTGAAGCCAAGGTCATTTTGTAATGACGACATTTCTGTATCGGAGACATCTGAGCCATCTTTCATCAAAGTTCCTTCTGGTTTGAATCCATTACCTGAGATATCGAATTTCCCGAAAGAAGTGCTTATTTGACGAGCAGTCATTTGATTTTTAGTCAAAGTACCGGTTTTGTCTGAACAAATAACAGTGGTCGAACCAAGTGTTTCTACTGCTTTCATTCTCCTAATAATCGCTTTATGCTGGGCCATATTTCGCATTCCTAGGGCTAGAGTTATCACCAAGATAATTGGTAATCCTTCAGGAACAATTGCAACGAAAATTGCCACAGCGACCATGAATTGCTCAACAGCGGCATCCCAAATGTCAATTTGTGGATCACCATAGGCGATTAGCATTTTTAGTGACACTAAGAGAAATGCTACTATTAGAGCAACAAATCCAAGAAATTTGCCTAACGATTCTAATTTCAGTTCTAAAGGAGTTGGAGGAGATTTATTACCTACTATATCCCTCGCAATTCTACCTAATTCGGTTTTCATACCCGTTTCAACAACAATACCAACCGCTCTTCCAGTTGCGACACAAGTACCCATATAAGCCATGTTTATTCTTTCTGCAAGTATCTTATCATTATCACAAACATTAGGATTCTTCCTAACTGTGTGCGATTCCCCGGTTAGAGCCGATTCATCAATTTTGCATTGGAATGCTTCTATTATCCGTATATCGGCTGGTACATTCAAACCTCCTTCCAACTTTACAATGTCACCAGGAACCAATTCTTGTGTAGAAATTTCTACATCAATACCCTCGCGGATAACAACACATTGTGAAACAGACATTTGTTTTAATGCATCCATTGCTTGCTCAGCTTGACCTTCTTGCCAAAAGCCAAATACTGCATTTGCAGTTAGAACAATAAAAATAAATATTGCATCTCCAGAATTATGCCCCGGTAATGCTAATGCAACTAAAGCTGCTGCTATCAATAAATAGTTGAGTGGATCGTGATACTGGGATAAAAACCTCATTATCGCAGATGTTTTGACTGGTTCTTGTAATTTATTAAAACCATATTTTTCTTGCCTTTTACTAACACTAGAAGGTGATAAACCATCAAAATTAGTATCTAATTCAAGTAAAATATCAGCAGTTTCAAGGTCGTGCCAAGTAGTTGTAGACATAGTATTCACCTTGAACGTAAGAACCATCCAATAGCCCTGCGGATAATTGGTGATTTATGAGTATAATGGAGGGTTCCCCATCAACTAATATTGAATATAGGTGATATATTGATTATATTTTACAGGTTAGTGAATTTTATAATACGAACAATATATGTGCATTAGGTTCAAAATCCCAATTCACTTGGCTGAGAATATGAGCGCTTTGGGCGAACCATATATCTCAGCCGATGAGTCTCCGATGGAATTGACTCTTAGAGTAATCATCGTAGGTATTGTTCTTGGTGTTTTGATGACAGCAGCCAATGCATATCTGGGATTATATGCAGGCATGACCGTATCTGCTTCGATTCCTGCTGCAGTGATGTCAATGATTATTTTACGTACGTTTTTTGATGATGTTTCAATACTTGAAAACAATGCAGTGCAAACAATGGCAAGTGCTGGTGAATCACTTGCAGCTGGAGTTATTTTTACAGTTCCCGCATTACTAGTAATTGGAATATGGGAGGATATTCAATTTGTTGAAACATTTGTAATTGCACTTATTGGTGGACTATTGGGTACAATGTTCACCATCGCACTCAGAAGGTTATTCATTGTAGAAGAAGCCCTGCCTTATCCAGAAGGTGTTGCTTGTAGAGAGGTATTGGTTGCTGGTGAAGAAGGTGGAGAAGGTGCATTAGCAATCTTATATGCACTAGGAATTGGTGCAATATATGGCTTTATGGTAAAAGGTTTCAATGTAACACATCACACAGTTGAAAGTTCCATAGATTTCTTGGGTACAAAATTATACGCTGGTATGGATTTATCAATTGCACTATTATCTGTGGGATATATTGTCGGAATAAGAATCGCTTCATTCATTTTCCTAGGCGGTGTTATCGGCTTTGGAATATTAGTTCCAATTTATGGATTGATTAACGGCTGGCCTGAAGCATCAAACGGAGTAGAGGCTTTCTATAGCGTATGGTCTTCACAAATCCGTTATGTTGGTGTTGGTGCCATGGTAGTCGGAGGAGTTTACACTTTATGGTCAATGAAAGGAACCATCTTTACAGGATTATCAAAGGCATTTGAAAAGAATGATGAGGCTGCATTTGAAGTCGTGCGCACTGAACAAGACTTACCACTTCGCAAAGTGTTGATGGTATGTGGACTACTTGTTATAGCGACCTTTATCTTTTATGCCATTGCATTAAAATCAATTGTATTGGCCCTTGCGGGTGCAATGTTTTTAGCAGTTGTTTCGTTCTTTTTCGCAGCGGTTGCGGGATACATAGCCGGTGTAGTTGGTTCTTCCAATTCCCCCGTTTCAGGAATGACAATTGCAACTTTATTATTCACAGTTGCACTCGTATGGGTGGTTGGTGACTTATTTCTTGGATTGTCTACAGGCACTCTAATGTATGCAACATTGCTAATCGCTGCAATCGTAGCATCTTCAGCCGCTATTGCTGGTGATGTCATGCAGGATTTGAAAACCGGACACATGGTTGGTGCAACTCCATGGAAGCAACAGATTGCCGAAATTGTTGGTGTCGTAACCGGTGCTATTGTAATTGGGCCAACTTTAAAATTGCTCCATGAAGCATTTAGAATCTCAAGTACTGCTTGTGCATTAGATCCACTACCTGGCGATCCTGAATGTAAAAATGCACTCTTCGCCCCACAGGCTGAATTGATTGGAGCTATTGTCGAAGGTGCATTTGGAAGTGGTTTAAATCTACAAATGGTATTACTCGGAGCAGTTATCGCAGTAGTATTGATTAGACTAAGTATGCCGGTTATGAGCGTTGCAATTGGAATATATTTACCACTAGGGTTATCAGTTCCTATCATGCTAGGTGGTGTTATTTCATACATTGCCCTTAGAAGTGCTCACTTGAGGATAGATGGTACTCTCGAAAGAGAACCAAGTCCAGAAGCAGTTACTGCGGCCAAAGAGGTAGAGAGCAGAGGTGTCTTAATTGGAGCAGGATTTATTGCAGGTGAATCGATAATGGGTGTTTTCGTAGCGATATTAATAGTTATGAAAATTAATCTTTCAGAATTATTAGGAATCGGCGCATTGGGGAACTTCTTTTCACTCGCTTTCTTCGCTTGGTTTGTTGGAATATTTATCTGGTTAGCAACAAGAGCATTGCCTGAAGGTGGCAATTTACTAACCGATACTATAGTCGTTGTAAGAAATGCTATTTCACGCACATACCATTCACTAATGCCTAAGCGTTAATAATTCCTTGTAATTCGTTTTAGGATGAGGCGCAAGTATCAAAGAGCCCCCTCATAGCCAATGACTCATAGGGTGTTTTTCATGACATTGTCAATATCAGAACTTGAAGAGTTTGCAAGAAAATGTAGAGTTGAAATCGTTAAAATGGTTTACCGTGCTCAAGCCGGACACCCTGGCGGCTCGCTATCGGAAATAGACCTAATTTCAGCACTTTATGCAACTCGTATGCGAGTACGTCCGCAACAGCCAAAGTGGGAAGATAGAGACCGATTCATTCTTTCCAAGGGTCATGCTTCTCCTGGAATGTATGCAGTATTGGCAGAGATGGGTTTCATCGAACATGAAGACTTACATTCATACAGAGTTCTTGGCGGAAAATGTCAAGGCCACGTGGACATGAAATGGTGCCCTGGTGTTGACTTTTCTGCTGGTTCTTTGGGAATGGGCCTTTCATTCGGCCTAGGATGTGCAATAGCTGCTCGCCTAGACAATAGTCAACGAAGGACATTCGTAATGATAGGAGATGGGGAACTCCAAGAAGGAAGTGTATGGGAGGCAGCAATGGCTGCAGCGCATCATGAAGTTGGTAACCTGAAAGTAATACTCGACCGCAACAGAATTCAAAATGATGACTTTTGTGAAGAGCAAATGCGAATGTTTGACATTCCTGCAAAGTGGAGAGCGTTTGGCTGGGAAGTAAAGGAAATTGATGGACACAATATGGAGGATGTAATGTCTGGTCTGGATTTCCTTGAGGCGACTAACAACAAGCCAGCAATCTTGATCGCACATACTATCAAGGGCGCTGGAGTGTCCTTTATGGAAAATAATCCTTCCTTCCATGGAGCTGCACCTAATGATGAGCAATTTGCTCAAGCAATGTTAGAACTAGGCGAGGTGATTGCATGAGTGAAATGGCAGCAACCAGAGACGGATATGGGCAAGCATTGCTTGAACTAGCAGATAATCCAAAGGTTGTCGTACTTGAGGCGGATTTGGGTAAATCAACAAAATCGTTACATTTCAAAAACAAATATCCTGCCCGTACAATCTCGTGTGGTATCGGGGAACAAAACATGCTGCTGACCGCTGCAGGGCTTGCATCATCAGGTTACATTCCATTCGCAAGTACATTTGCAATATTTACAGAAAGAGCATTTGAACAAATGCGTAATGGAGTTGCAAGACCAGATTTGGCAGTACATTTGTGCGGCAGTCACGGTGGAACTCACACCGGAACTGATGGTTCAAGTGCACAATCGATCGAAGACCTTGCTATATTCCGCACTCTACCAAATGTCGTAGTGATGCATCCTTCAGATTATATTTCAACCTTGGAATTGACCAAGCAATTGCCAGAATTGAATAAACCGTCCTATATGAGAACTGCAAGAAATAACACTCCAGTTATGTATAGAGGGAGAGAATCGGAAATAGTCATTGGCAAAGGAATAATATTGCGTCAGGGAACTGATGTTGCCATTATTGCCTGTGGAGTACTAGTTTCGGAATCGATGAAGGCTGCTGAACTGTTGGCTGAGAAGGGCATCAACGCAACAGTAGTTGACATGCACACTCTAAAACCATTAGATGGTGATTTAATTGATTCATTGGTTTCACAGTGCGGCGCAATTGTAACTGCAGAAGACCACAATGTAATCGGTGGTCTAGGCGGTGCTGTTGCAGAACATCTAGTGACCAATAAATATGCTCCATTGGAAATGGTTGGTGTCGCTGATAGATTCGGTGAATCGGGTCAATCTGATGAGATGTTAGAGGTTATGGGGCTCAATTCAAAATATATAGAACAGGCGGCTCAAAGGGCAATAGCAAGAAAATCTTGAATAGTTTTTGCATTGAATAACATTGTTCTCTTTATTGAATTGCTTTTGTCTGAAAGGGATTAATTCATAGACAACCGTCTATGCCACCGTATCATGGAGTTCTTCTTAGATACTGCCGATGTTGATGAAATAAGAGAGATTGCTGCGTGGGGTATTCTTGACGGGGTAACGACAAATCCTTCTCTCATCAAAAATAGTGGGCGCGATTTCAAAGAAGTAGTGAGGGAGATTGCAGGTATTTGCTCTGGCCCTATATCTGCGGAAGTTACTGCAATGGATACAGAAGGGATGATCGCTCAAGGCCTCGCATTAAAGGCTAGTTTACCCGACAATGTAATCATAAAGATTCCATGTACTGCGGAAGGACTAGCAGCAACTAAGGTTCTCAATGAAAGGGGCATTGATACAAATGTAACATTAGTATTCTCTGCAGCTCAAGCGTTAATGGCTGCAAAGGCAGGGGCAACATATGTTTCACCATTCATTGGAAGAATTGATGATACAGGGCATGATGGAATGAATTTAATCGCCGAAATAATGGAAGTTTGGGCTAGTTATGAGATTTCAACAAAGGTTTTGGCAGCATCTATTCGTCACCCAACCCACGTCCTTCAGTGTATTCAACTAGGTGTTCATACAGCTACAATGCCAGCAAAAATATTTCGCCAATTAATGAAGCATCCACTTACCGATAAGGGACTTGAAGGTTTCATGAAAGATTGGGAAGCTGTAGAAGCGGCTGGTAATGCATGAAGTGGAAATGAACTTTATTTGGCAAAGGAGCCTTCATCAAGTAGTGGAGTTCACCTTAAACATGGAGAGAGACTTATGACTAGCACTCAAGAGAAGTTGGAAATGCTACTTGATGGGATTTTGGAACCTTCAGAAATCGCAGATGACCCTGTTTTAGTATCACTCGCAGAGCGTCTTTATGGAATTAAAGTTGCAGTTGCAAATCCTAAAAAATCTAGAGACATGGTCGCCTCTCCGCTATCATCTGATATCATTGAAATCTCTCCACCTACAAATATGCTCATCGAAGTCGTTGAACCGATTGTTAGCCCACTCCCTGCATTAGGAACATTACCTGATTTACCCCCTGCTCCAGATATTAGCAGCCACAGTAAAATGAGTCTAATGTCGAAACTAATCCTGGTGGAATTAACAATTATAATCATGAATATATTTGGATTGTTTTCATTTGTTTTAGGTGGACTTTGTAAGTCAGACACTCTATGTACTTCCGATGGATATACCCGTATTAACTGGCTAAGTATTCACAAAGTAGACAGTGGATACGGATGGTCACAATCTATGGTGGACATGTCAATTGGAATTCCCGACATCATTGCTCTTTCAATAGGCGTTATTGGATTCTGGTATTTTAGTCGAAAGTGATAGCATGCTATCCGACATTGATACTGAGATAGTTGCCTATGTGGGAATGTTTCTCATTCTACTTGCATTTTTCTTAGAAACACGTAATAAGTTGCACAGCAAGGCTAAACCATATCTTTCCTTAATGGCAATTGGTTCTGCATTGTTAGCAATACGCGCATATCTCATTGAGGAATGGGCATTTTTAATTCTTGAAGTAGCATGGTTCTCAGCTGCATTTTTAGGAATTTTGACCGGCCAATCTTCAAAATCACATTTGACACCAGAATCTGCTGATGTGGTAATTGAAGTAGAATAAATATTAGATCAATAAACAAGAATTTAATTGACCATGAAATAGAAACTTACTAGGTTGGAACTGGACTCTGTTCGTTTAAACAACCGATTTATCATCGCTTGAAGCGTCATGTTGATGAGCGAGTGATGGTCGAGAGTGATTCATGAGCCAAGAACATGGCAAAGCCAAGCGTGGAATTCCATCTAAGGTAGATAATTTCAATGAATGGTATCCGTTCATGGTAGAGGCTGCTGAATTAGTTGACAAGAGATATCCGATAAAGGGTATGGATGTATGGCGTCCATATGGTTGGAAAACAATGAAATTAATTGATGCACTAACGCATTCTGAGATGGAAAGGACTGACCATGAAGAAGTTCGATTCCCATTATTAATTCCAGAGAACCTCCTAGAGAAAGAAAATGTTTTGGTTGCGAAATTGAAGAGAGCAAGAGAAGAAGGCGTCGATGTAGAAGATTTACGAGAGGAAGATGAAGAAGGTGGTTTCAAGAAAGAAGTTTACTGGGTAAAGCATGCTGGTGATAATGATTTGGATGTCCCTATGTTTTTGCGACCAACTTCCGAGACTGCTATGTACACAATGTTTCCCCTTTGGATTCGCTCTCACAAAGATTTGCCTCTAAAAGTTTACCAGACGGTCAACACCTTCCGTTATGAGACAAAGCAAACGCGTTCATTCATCAGAGTACGTGAAATTCATTTCTTTGAAGCTCATACAGCACATGCTGACGAAGATGGTGCTACAAGACAAATAACAGAGGATTTAGAAATTGTCAACAATCTGATGCATGACTTATGTCTTCCAGTAATCAAGGCCAAGCGACCGGTCTGGGATACATTCCCAGGAGCATGGTACACTATTGGAATAGACGCCATCATGCCTAATGGAAGAACTCTACAAGTCGCTTCTTGTCATCATTATCGTGACCAATGGGCAAAAGCATTTGATATTACATACGAGAATTTGGATGCAGAGCAGCAATATTGCCACCAAACCACATACGGAATGTCTGAGAGACTACTCGGTGCAATTGTTGGTATGCACGGTGATGATAATGGACTGATTATGCCTCCTGCAATCGCACCTTACCAAGTTGTAATCTGTCCAATGATAAAGAAGAACTCAGATGTTGATACTGTGGCAATATCTAATGATATTGCAAAACAACTAACTTCTAATGGACTACGAGTCAAGGTTGATACAAGAGATATTAGAGCCGGGCAAAAATACTATGATTGGGAGATCAAAGGTGTGCCATTAAGACTTGATATTGGACCTCGGGATGTTGAACAAGGAACTGCATTTGCCTGTAAAAGAACTGGTGGTAAATTGCCATTGCCAATAGATGATATTGTCAATGCATGCAGAACCGTATTAAATGAAATTTCTGATGAATTAAGGCTTAGGTCTAACGCCCATATGGATGATGTGATTCAACCTCTACCCGCCTTTGAAGAAATTGATGACACATGGATAATGGATGGTGAAATCGAAGATGGTAAAATTTACGAAATGGCCTT
>DAJY01000040.1:17783-21108 GCA_002499015.1 Euryarchaeota archaeon UBA242 | reverse complement strand
GGTGATGCTACTGAAGATTATGAGGAAGAACGTCCTTGCCATATGACCGGTAAGATGACCAAGCGCAGAATATTGCTTGCAAAGACTTACTGAGTGGAACTTCACATTCCAAAAGATGATGGGTCCATATCATCCATATCTCCGTCTTTCATCATCTTACGCATTTGCTTGTTGAGATTACGGTTTCCACCCATTCCCTTCATCATCTTGCGGCTCTTATTCCATTGACCAATTAACTCTCTAACATCCTTTTCACGAACACCCGAGCCTCTTGCTACACGGCGAATTCTTTCTGCTTTAATCTTTGCAGGTTCATTCTTTTCCCATGCGGTCATTGAATCCATAATAGTGCGGTAGCGGTCTAAGTTGGTTTGCATTTCCGCTTTTTGACCTTTGGACATAGCACCCATTCCACCCAGCATATTCCCTGGTAAGAATGACATTAATTTATCAATAGTACCAATTTTAGACATCATTTCCATTTGCTTATACATGTCATTTAGTGTGAATCTACCAGACATCATTCTCTGGGTTAACTTCATTGCTTCTTCTTGGTCCAGATCTTCAGGAGCCAAATCGATGAGTCCCTGAATATCTCCCATTCCTAAAAGTCTTGAAATAAATCGGTCAGATTCAAACTTCTCTAAGTCGTTGATTCTTTCACCCACACCAATGTGGACAATCGGTGCTCCTGTTGCTGCTACTGCAGAAAGCGCACCTCCACCTCTTGCAGTACCATCCAATTTTGTGATTACAATACCAGTTACTCCTGCCAGTGAATGGAATGATGCGGCTACTGGTCCAGCAGCTTGACCGACTTGTGCATCGATTACCAACCAGCGCTCTGTGGCATTGGTTAAAGCGGAAATTTGCTCCAATTCCTCAACCAATTCAGTATCTAATTGATGTCTACCTGCTGTGTCAACGATTACTAGATCGCAGGATGCCAATTGTTTCAATCCATTGCGTACAATGGTTGGTGCATCCTTTGTTTCTGGCTCACCATAAACAACAACTGTAGAGTCTTCTAATAATTGACATAATTGCTCATATGCCCCTGGTCGGTGAACGTCCGCTTCTATCACACCTACTCTCAAGCCGTGTTTCTTGCGGTACCATTCTGCCAATTTTGCGGTTGTAGTAGTTTTTCCTTGACCATATAATCCAACCAATAGCAAAGTTGCACCATGAGGTTGGAATTCATGCTTAGAACCTAATAAGTGAACTAGTTCGGTATATAGGATATTCATTGCATGTGTTTGTAATGTGATCCCAGGACGCAGTTCTTCATCGCGGATTCGAGATTCCATTTTTTCGACGATATCTTTGGTTTGACGTACGTTGAAATCTGCTTCTTGAAGAGACCTACGTAAACTGCGAGTCATTTCTCGCAATTCTTCATCATCAATCTTTCTCTTAGACTTTAACAATCCAATAGAGCGGAAAATACCCTTGGATAAGCCTTCGAGTGCCATGGCTTAGCGTGAAAGCCGCCACTTTTCAACCCATGCCTATTGAGTGGTGGAAATTATTCCCTATAGTCCATTAAGAGGAATTTCAAGTTTTAGGACATCGCCTTCCAATTTTGCATTTACTTGGCTTGCTTTAACAGGAATTGATGTTTTTACTTCTTTTTCTCTGCCATTAAGTCCAACAAAAAGAACTCCTTCTTCACTTCTCAGTGATAATTCTTCGCGTTTAATTCCAGGATAATGCAAATATATTGTTTCAACATCTTCGCTTAATTGTTTGACCATTCCTCTGTGGACTTCATGATGTAAAACAGAACCTATAGAATGTGGTCCTAAACCACTGCCTATCTCCACAACTGGCCCATACAAGTATTGTCCCACCTCTCTTAGTCTCTCAATCCCTACCACTTCGGTTTCAAATAATTCCATGCAAGAAATATCAACTCCTAAACTTTCTTTTAACTCGTCAATTATTTCTAATTCAGCATCTCTCCTCGTCTTTAGGAATGGATGGTCGAATTCAGGAGTTAGTCTATTGACTAGACAACCTCCAATGGGTAAATTGAATTCTACCAATGATTTCTTAGCGCGGATTGTTTCATTAACACCCATTCTTTCAGGTATAGTGACCAACGTAAAGGAAGTAATTTCATCATTGGAAAGAACTCTTCTCACATGCAGGACTCTGCGTTGGAATTTTTCAAGTTCATCTTTCATAGCGTCACTTTCCTTTCTGCCGAACACCATTGAACGTAGTCCTCCAGAAACCCTCATCATACGGATCAATCTGTCAGACCACGCTTCAATTAATTCCGGTAATGACAAAAATCTCAATGTATGTCCCGTAGGAGCTGTGTCAAATACGATCACATCCCAATTAGGGTCTTCTACATGTTGCAGTAACTCATCAAATGCCATTGCTTCATCCAAGCCAGGAATCACCATATCGGATGTCTTTATTTCCCCCTTAATGTCCTTAAACTCCTCCTTGGCTTTAGGATCTAACATCATACTCAAACCCCCAAGCGCTCCGGAAGAGTTCATTTTCTCCATCGCAGAACCTACTTTGGGCAATAGAGAGGATATCTTTGCCTCAGGGTCCATTTCTAAGCCCCATAGACCATCGACACCTTCTATTGGTGTTACTTTACTTCCAATATCCACTCCTAGAGAATCTGAAGTAGAATGTGCAGGGTCACTAGACACTAACAAAACTCTCAAACCTGAATCTGCAAGCCAAACTGCAGTTGCTGATGAAGTGGTTGTTTTTCCGACTCCACCTTTGCCGCCAAACAATAACAATCGTGCCATATAATGTTGCCAACAATAGGTTACGCTTGAAGATACGCATTAGCATACAACGGCTTTGAGCAATAATCTTACAAAGTCAACAAATGGAGGCAGATTCATCAATTGATTGAAGAAGTAAACTCTTCTGCGACATATTATGCTAAGTGAGAACTTGTTGTTTCAGGTAGCAACATTCGTATCTCTAATCGGTATGACTCTCGGTTGGAGAGGTGTGATGACTAAGTATTCTGGATTTTATGATTTACCAACTGCTTGGAATCAGATGTTTTGGGGAATTATTATCGGAATGGTTTATGCAACCACTTACTATAGTTCATTAGTTGATCCATATTTCAAAATCAGCCAGAAGATAGAAGGTGCTCAAGTTCCTAATCCCGGTTCGCTGTTGATTTTAACCATAGTACTGTCGGTAACTGTTCATATGTTGCTGCGAAGAGAGAGGGTGAGAAAGGGTGGTTCACATCCAACCAGTGGCTGGGCTTTGGGTCTAGCGATCGGTGGAATGACTTCAATGGTTTTGATTTTCAGGTTCTTGCAAAATG
>DAJY01000040.1:2127-17491 GCA_002499015.1 Euryarchaeota archaeon UBA242 | reverse complement strand
CCATTTGGATGGGTTTTTATTGGCTCGATGATGATGATTGTAGACCCGAGAATAGAGAATTGGGTTTGGGCATCTATCCCTAAACCGGCAAGACGTAGATTGAGGAGAATTTGGGCCTCAAATGAAAGAGAAAAACGGTTCAAAAAATCTCTCGGTGAAGAAGAATGAAGATTTTCCAATTACTCTAAGTAAGTAATTATCTACTAAGTGCATAGTAATAATAAGTTGATGCATTGTCAATTCATAGCACATAAGCATTTTTGTGGGTCTTCCTTTAGCAATGGTTATACAATCCCTGCTTAGCCCAAAAGATATGGGTTCTTGCCCTTATTGCAAAGCAACTACTGAATCGGGAGATTCAATCTGTTATTCATGTGGTCGGGTTCTTGCCAATATGAAATCAGGTAATTTTAGGCTTGAGCAACAATTTAATCAGGGGAGTTTGGCATCTTCGTACAAAATGACTCCAAAACCGACTCAAAAAGGCATGGTACAGACTCATGCTGGAAGGTCTAAAAATATCTTAAAACGAAGAAAGAATCGCTTTCGAAGTTTTGTAATGTTATCACTGGTGGCCTTCATCATGCTATCTCCACAGGCTAGAGAGCATCTATTGGCTGAGTGGGCTGGAGTCCAAGAATACATCCAAGATGCTGTTTCGCCATATCACTTATATCCGGTTGAGGCATCATATACATTGGAAAAGACAGTATATGTAACAAATTCTGGAGCACAAGGATACTTGGTAGAGAATTTGGCAATACCCCCTGCTGTTAGTTCTGCACAAGGTTCTGCTTATGGATTTGAATACACTGATGATACTCCCCCCGCAGCCCCAACTGCAATTCAAATAACAACTTCGATTAGCATCTCTTTTGGAAATGAGAATTACCCAGTTCCTATCAACGGATTACCAATTAAATCTGCTTCTGAGAAATTAACTACTTCTGATGGACATGAAATCTGGTGGCCTGGCGTTGGAACTGGTTCTGACTTTTGTTCAGTAAGCAATTGCGTCAAAGTATTAGTCAATTTGGCACCAGGTCAATCCAGTAGTTTCACATATTCAGTTGGAGTTCATTCAACATCTTATTCATGGCATAATGATATGCGGGTAGATTCGAGGATCGCAGGAAAGGATTTAGGAATCAATGTTGACAATAGTGGAGAATTTTCCGACATCTCAAGTAGAGATAATGGGAGAAAGTATAATGATTTTTCCGATGAAAAGTGGTACAATAGAGGTTCACCTGCAGGATACGCTATCAATTCACAGGCAGACATTGTTCTCTCAACTGCAGAATTGATTAGTGCAAGTTTGCCAGAAGGATTACAAGATAACGCTTATGCATTCTCAAGGGCTGCATTAGACTACCTTCACGCAAATATTGCTTATGACAAATTTGCTCCTAATGTTGCAAGAAGTGGACCTTCGTGTCTTAATGATGGCCAAGGCGATTGCGATGAACAAACCAATGCATTTCTCAGTCTACTTCGAGTCAAGGGAATACCAGGCTGGTTTGTCTTCGGTGCATTGACCGATTCCAGTTATGTTAGTTGGGAGGCGCATGCATGGGGCTATATTCAGTTACCAATGAGTGATCAATGGTGTGATGACAACAATATTGTACGCAATTCTTGCTTCGTAAATGGTGCTGTCGATGTCGTTAACAACAAATGGCTATTGAATACACCAACTGGATATATCGATTGGGTAGAAGAAGCAGATGAAACTGCAACAAAATTGAATAATTTCTATCATCCAGTTACACAAACAAGTGGAATTGAAAGAGAACGAAGTTATGCTACTGGTTCCAATTTGGAATTAACTGGTGGAACTTATCAGGTTAAAATGTACCCTGAAACATTTAGGTGATAAAATGAGATTGATAATAGGGGGTGCCGGAAGAGTCGGTACTGATTTGGCCAAAGCATTGAGAGCAGAAGATTTGGACGTAGTTCTAGTTGATTCAGATTCTCGTGCAGTAAAAAATGCTCAAAATCTGGATGCCTTGGTCATACATGGTGACTTTGTATCAAGAGAAAAATTGATTGAGGCAGGAATAGCAGAGTCCGAGGTATTTATTGCGGTAACTAATTCTGATGAGAGTAATTTGTTAGCATGTATCTTGGCCGATCATACCAGCAAGGAATTAGGCGGTAAAAGTTTACTCTCAATATGTCGCGTTAGAGATAACAAATATGTTGATGAACAAGAACAAGGATATTTGACAGAGTGGGCAAAGGTAGACCATGTTGTAAATCCACTAGATGGTGCAATAGATCGCCTACATTTAGGTTTGAGAACTCCCGGTATCGAAGAAGTAATTCCTTTTGGACATGATGCATTCGTCATTGAATTAGATGTTACTAATGATGCCAAGGACGTGATTTTCCTAAGTCTAAAAGAAGTCGCTAAAAATATTGATGGAGAATTGCCTATAATTATTGGAGTCAAGCGAGAAGGTGAGAAGAGTATCGTTCCAGACGGTGAATTCGTTCTCGTTCCAAATGATAAAATCGCTGTCGCTACCACTGGAACTTCAAGTTTCAACCATATTTTGAAAATCTTTGGACATCAGCCAAAAAACTTCCCCGCTGCACCTAAGGTAGCAATTATTGGTGCCAATAAAGTTGGACAGAGAATTGCAGATAAATGGCTTGCATCTGGCGCTTCGGTGACAATGATTGAAAGCGATTTACAAACAGCCAATGATTTTTCAGGAACAAAAACTGGAGCCAATAAGAATATTGAAGTAATTCATGGAGACCACTTAGACAGAGAAATGTTGAAGGAGATTGGTATTTCTGAACACCATATTGCAATTGCTGCATTAGAGGATGATCACGCTTGTATCGCAGCAGCATTATTGGCTAGTGACATGGGTGTGCAAAGAACCGGTTTAATGCTACATGATGCCGATTTAGTCAAGGTTACTCAACGTATGGGAATTACCTTTGCAGTTGATATGAAACGGGTGGCTGTTGATAACATATTAGCCCTAATCCACACAAAAACTACAGGCGCATATGCATTGTTGTCAACGATTCCAGAGATTATCGGTATTTCATTACCGGTAAAGGAAACTGCAAAATTCTGTGGATTAAAAATATCTGAAGCACATTTCCCTGAATGGATGCGAATTGCATTCATACAAAGGCAGGTCAGTGTCAACAAATGGGAAAATATGAGACCTTCTCCTGATAAGTTAATTATCAAGGGTGACCGCTTAACCATGTTCTGTAATCCAGATCGGGTCGCAGAATTAGAAAAACGATTCAAGGTATGATTGCAATGCGAACTGATGTACTAAGTATGATATTGGGGTGGACGCTAATCGCGTTATCGCTGCCACTTGCTGCATCAGGTATCGCTACTGCTTTTTTAGATAGTATTGAGTTAGCATTAATCTCTTTTGCAATTCCGAGTCTGTTGTCTTTGACTCTTGGAGTTACCATGTTGACTCTTTGGACAAGAACCAATACCAGCGAGAGACTAAGAGATAAGGAAGCCTTTGCTGCTGTAGCACTAGTTTGGCCATTAGCAGTTTTGATAGGCAGTTTACCATTTTGGTTGGGGGGAGTGTTCATGGGACCATTTACCGATGGTGCAACTATGATGGATATTGGACGCGGTGCAGTCAACTCATGGTTTGAATCTATGTCTGGATTTACTACTACCGGTGCAACTGTTATTTCACACAATATGAGTCCAAATTGTATACCTGGTCCGATGGATTGTATTAATTCACAACCTCGAGGACTTCTACTTTGGCGTTCACTAATCCAATGGTTTGGCGGAATGGGAATTATTATGCTGGGTATGATGCTATTGAGCCGAGTTATGGGTGGTGGAATGGCGCTTGCAAGGGCTGAATTAACTGGCACCTCGTTATCACGCCTAAAACCTAAACTTAAGAAAACAGCACTTGCATTGTGGGGTTTGTATGTATTCTTGACTATGGTGGAGTTTTTAATGTTAAAAATCATTGGTAAAATGTCCACCTTTGATGCTGTAAATCACGCACTAACCACTTTACCTACCGGTGGTTTTTCTACTTATGATGCCAGCATTGCTCATTTTGATTCTGTAGCAGTCGAATTGATTATAGTTCTATTTATGTTCTTAGCTGGAGTAAATTTCACACTACTTTGGATGTTTAGAGATGGACAATTCAAGAAGGCTTTACGCGATGAAGAATTACGTTATTATGTATTTTACATATTTATCGCATTATTAATAGTCTTCATTGCATTAATGATGTCAGGGGATTACAGCGCTCCAGGCGCTCTTAGAGATAGTTTATTCCAAGTAGTATCGCTAGCAACATCTACTGGATATGGTTCTGCTGATTATATTCCTTGGCCGGTTGCAACCCATGTTGTCATATTTATGCTAATGATAATTGGTGCAAGTGCAGGTTCTACTGGCGGTGGATTGAAGTTAATGAGAGTAACACTTGCATTCAAGGTCGCGATGAGGGAATTGATAAGAATCGCTCAACCAAGGCGCATTGATCGCATCAGAATGAATGGCGAAGTTGTGGAAAAACAACAATTGGGTTTGATTGTGGGGATGCTCTTTGTTTGGATTGGGCTATTTGGAATCTCGACATTAATACTTGCAATCATTATGCCAGAGCAATCCTTTGAAAGTATAGTTTCTATTGTAGCATCATCATTAGGAAATACTGGACCAGCACTTGGCGAATTTGGTCCGAATAATACTTGGTCAGGGATGAATTCTGGTGCCTTACTAATTACATCAGTACTGATGTGGTTCGGGAGATTGGAATTACTAACCGCTGTAATATTATTACATCCAAGAACATGGAAAAGAGAAGAAAAAGAATAAATTTCAAAAGAGTTTGGTTTGACTAGGATCTTTTTCTTGAATTATTTCTTTTTCTTCTATCTGCTGCTCAATCTGAGGTAATGGCTGGATCTCATCACTCATTTCTAGTAACTTAGTTTGACTTTCATTATAATTAGCAATCAGGTCCTTTGTGCTCCTTCGTGATAACGGAAGTCCTGCTAATGATACATGTTCTTCTGCAGTAAAGCCAAGACTCAATGAGATGGTGAAGTCGGAGGGGTCACCAACTTTTTCTTCAGCCGACATTAATGCCGACAATATTGGCATCATTTCTTCTCTAACCGTTGATTTGTTTGCGCCACAGGTGCTCGCCAATCTATCAATAATCGTTGGACGAGTGTATGAACTACCACGGCGGAGATAATTGGGGTATGATGCGAAAATACGCCCTTCTAGAGGTGTCGGGTTGGCTATACTGGCTGATAAAGCACTCAAATTCGAACACCAATAAGTAGAACGATGTGCTGTATTTAAAAATCTTCCATGGAACATTCTATTTGCTTGAGATAAGGAACGGGCACCTCTAACAATTCCTCTTACATCAGTAAATAAAGATGCATTATTCCAATGCACCCAATTCATCAATTCATCTGGAGACTTATCTATAGAACGGCAAATTGTTGATGCTTCTTCGGCTTCCCGACTCCTGTACAAAGTATCTAGTCCAGGGAATAATTCAACCGAAATATCTCTCTGACCTGCTGCGATTTGCATGCGGATTATATCCTTAGTCAATTTTATTTCTTTGTCGACACAAACTACCTGTAAATCACGAACCAATGCTCTTAAATCACCTGGGTTGGCCTTAACCAATTCCTCAACTGCAGAATCTTCAAATTCAATTTTCTCCTCGCGCAACACTCTTTTTGCAATTCTTCTAAGGGCTTCGTCGCTAGCCCTATCAAAAATTATTTTCTGTAAATGCTTTGAAAATCGATCTCTAGTACTTCTCCATGATGAACCTTTACCCCATAATCCCATCTCCTCATTACATGCCATAATGACTGGCTGCATGGTAGAATTAAGTAATCTTAACAATTCCGCCTTACCTCCAGAATCACCACTGAAAGTTATTGCCTTACCAGCAATTTCATCACCCATCATGGCTTTCTCCAACTTCTCTTGACTAACCTCTTTTAATCCTCCAGACAGATGGTCTACTTCATCTAGTAAGATCAAAGTCCTTTGGTTTTTCTGATTAGGATCGTGGAATAACGAGCGATGGGTTGAGCCTTGGGTTGCAGCCTTTCTTATCGCAGCAGCATTTCTGGCATCAGATGCATTGAGTTCGATTACATTCCAGCCCATATCAGCTGCTACCGCTCTTGCGACACTTGTTTTTCCAACACCAGGAGGTCCCACAAGGAGTAGCGCCTTTTTATTAGGAGTACCGGACTGCCAATCGTCCAACCATTTGCGGATTATACGGCGTTGGACCTCATTACCTTCCAATTGCCTTTCGGAGACCGGACGGTGACGTTCAGTCCAATCACTCACTTCACCCATAGTATACAGCCGTCACCGATGGTTATTCAACATTCACAATTCTGAGATGGAAATCCTTGATTGTTTGCCACTATCTCTATCCCTAAGAGTGACAGTATTATCTTGTAGTGATTGATGGTCAACTGTAACGCAAATTGGTACTCCAATTTCATCTGCTCTCGCATAGCGCCTTCCTATTGAACCACTGGCATCGTAGATTGAAACAGTTCCATATTTGGAACATAATGATCGATGTATATCCTTTGCCAATTCCCCCATGCCATCCTTCTCAAATAGAGGGAATACGCAATAATCAACAGGTGCAATCGATTCACTCAATCTCAGAGTGACATATTCTTCACCATCTTTTCCAGATTCATCATAAGCATGGTCCAACAAGTGCCAAATGATTCTATCAATACCAAAAGCAGGTTCAACAACATGTGGTATATACCACTCTCCAGAGATGGTTTCAGTTCTCTGAACACGCTTTACATGTGCTAAGTCAACTATTACCGACTCACTGTTTTGTAAAGTTACTTGAGTAGGGAATTCGCAGGTAGAAGATAATTGTTCTACAGCCTTTTTGACAGCACCTGCTAGCGCCCTAAACGCTGGGCCCGCAGTTGCTCCATCGGTAGTCCACCCGTCAACCTCTACGATTTTTGGTTGGGAAAATTCGCGACGAGCTCGAAGTGTTTTTCCTGTTGCTTTTTCATGCGCTTCAAGATCATAACAACCTCTGTGAGCAATCCCAACACACTCAACCCACCCATATGAGCCAAGTATTTCTACATCCCAGCAATCGGATGCATAATGAGCCATCTCATCGCTTTGATGCTGCCTAAATCTTAACTTGGAACTGTCAATACCAATAATGGTTAGAAAATCAAATGTTTTTGCCATGAAAAATCCAACCGTTGGGTGACGGATTATTCCTTTTTCAACAGCATCATTAATCGACATTATAACTTCACCATCACTTTCTGACAGCAAATTCATCTGTGTAGATGACCACTGAGAAAAGTCATGCTTTAAATCAACCTCTGGGTCAATGAAATATTCTAATTCAGCCATGTTAAACTCTCTAAGTCGAATCATTCCTTGGCGAGGGCTGATTTCATTCCTGTATCCCTTTCCAACTTGTACTGCTCCGAATGGCAATCTCTCGCGGTTATGGCGATATAATGAAGTGAATGATGTAAACATACCTTGTGCTGTTTCTGGACGAAGGAAACCTGGTCTGCCAGATTTACCCGCTCCAATCGTAGTGTTAAACATCAAATTTTGAGCAACTATTGGACTCCAATCACTATCGCCGCAAGCAGGACACTGTGGATTTATATCGCTAAGTAATTGCTGCAAATCAGATTTTGTAAGGGAATCTGGATTCGCATGATACGGTTCAAGAATTGTATCGGCTCTACTGGCTTCTTCACATGAGTTGCAATTGGTCATAAAATCGGAAAACTCTCCCACATGACCACTAGCCTCCAAAACAGCATATGGTGTAATTGTAGGGCAAGATAACTCCACAATGTTGCCCATTGAGATCCAATGATTTAGCCATGCTTGATTGACTTTATTTATTAGGCGCCCGCCAACAGGGCCAAAGTCATACAAGCCTTTTGCTCCTCCGTGTATTTCAAACGCTGGCAAAATGATTCCACGGCGCTTTAGCATCCCAGTTAGACGTTCTAGACGACCTTCCTCTGCATCATCCATAGTTTTCACCAATTAGGCGGTAATGTCTCCAGCCTTTGAACCTCACCTAACAACGGCAAAGAAATTAATGGTTTAGTAGAAAAAAATTAACCAAACAGTGGTATTGTTTTTGAGAGATGAACACTTGCAGTATTCATGGGCCAGTCGATGGTAGCTATCACGCAGCAAGATTGCACCGGTTGTGATTTGTGTATTGCCCATTGCCCCTTTGAGGCATTGTTGCCACTGGCAGAAAACCCATTGGGTAGAAAACACGGTAAAAGGCCTGTAATTGTAATCGAAAATAACTGCGTAGGATGTCTATCATGCATTGGTTCTTGCCCAACCGATGCCTTGTACGAAATTGCAATTCCAGAGAATGCAATTAAATCACTATTAATGAATCCAACAAACCAGGAAGAAACTGAAATTGTAAATCGGTGGAAAAAAGGCGGCTTGGGTGTTGCTTGATTTTCTTTAATGTCCTCTGCGGACTCACAAAGACTTCTTTTTATGAATAATAGTTGCTATCGGTTTGAAAACTGTAATTAATTTTTATTTCTGCTAATAAGCGAACATTGATATGCTCTTCACCCACGTATAAGCCTCATCGGGTAGGCTAAAAAAATGGCAGATATACACTATCTTGATAATCCTCTACCTAAAGAGGAATTACTGGAAAGATTATGTCCACCAGTTCGCAACTGGTTCAAAGATAAGTTTGATGACTTTACCAGACCACAAAAATTGGCAATTCCTGCGATTATGGCCAAAGAACATTTACTGTTATGTTCACCTACAGGTTCTGGTAAAACTTTGACTGCATTCCTAACTGTCATTGACAATTTAGTAAGAGCAGCACTTGAAAAGAAACTGGAGAAAAAGGTATACTGTGTGTATATCTCCCCCATTAAAGCACTGGCTAATGATATTCAAAGAAATTTACTCGGCCCTCTGAAGGAAATATACGATAATTATTTGCCTGCTTCAACTCAAGAAGTAAAGGTCGGATTACGAACTGGTGATACACCTCAAAGTGAACGGCAAAAAATGCTCATAAATCCACCTCACATTCTGATTACCACCCCCGAATCACTAGCAATAGCAATTACCTCTCCAAGGTTTCAACCAATTGTAAATGCGGTAGAATTCATGATAATTGACGAATTGCACTCATTGGTCCCCTCTAAGAGAGGAGTTCATCTCGCTTTGACTTTATCTTACTTGGACACATTACTGACCATTCCGGTACAACGAATCGGTATTTCTGCTACTATGGAACCACTCAAAACAGTTGCTGAGTATCTAGTTTCAAGTGGCGATGATGAAGATGGGGTAGGGACAAAGGTCAATATCGCCAAAATTTCTGGCGCTAGGGAATTGGATTTAGATATTCTGATTACAGATCCAAAATTCAGTGACCTTTCAGTAATGAAAATCCTTGAGAAAAATATTGAGGCTATTGCAGATTTAATTTCAGCCCACAACACAACACTGGTATTTGCCAATACAAGAAAAATGACTGAAAATATTGTTCTAAAATTACGCCCACATCTAGGTGAATTGGTTGCAGGGCACCACGGTTCTATGGATAAGAAAATGAGATTAGATGTGGAGAAGAAATTGAAGCATGGGCACTTACGTGCAGTAGTAACTTCTTCCTCTCTTGAAATGGGAATCGATATCGGTTCAATCGATTTAGTACTGCAAATTGGAAGCCCTGGCGATATCTCAACCGCATTGCAACGAATTGGTCGTGCTGGACACCATGTAGGAGGTATTCCAAGAGCGCGTTTCCTTCCTTCGAGCGTTGATGATTTACTTGAATTAGCAGCATTACAAGCAGCAATACAAACGGGAGAAATGGATCTTCTTGATTTCCCACAAAATTGTTTAGATGTTGTAGCTCAATTTATGATTGGTTTGGTTATTATCAATGATATTGATATCGATGAGGCTTTTGAAATAATTACCAATGCATGGTCATACAGAAATTTTTCTTATGATGATTTCATTGATGTTCTTGATATGCTTGAAGAAGAACGGAGAGTCTGGATCGATTGGGAAGATAATATATACGGAAAGAAAGGATATTCAAGAATGATTTACTATACCAATGTTGGAACTATTGCGATGGATAATTCATTCCTTGTATTCAATGCAGAAGGCTCAATACTAGGTCAATTATCAGGTTCATTCGTCTCTAATTTACGGGGAGGGGATGTAATCTTACTAGGTGGGTCTACCTATCGGGTTACAAATATCCAAGGTACGAGAGTAAATGTTCAATCGGTCACAGGATACCGTCCTACTGTCCCTTCATGGTCTGGAGAAGCAAGGTCTAGGTCTAGAGAATTATCAAAATCTCTTCTAGATTTAATCGGACATTGTTCATTGGCCCTGCGTCGTGAGCAGGACCCAAGGGTATTACTACAAGACGCATATGGACTTAGTTCCGATGTTGCAAATGCAATTGCCCGTCACTTAGAAGAGCATTCTATAGATTCATTCCAAGTTCCAGACCCAAATAAAATATTAGTTGAACAAGTAATCTCAGGAGGGCAACCGACCTATATGATAACCACTTGTAGAGGACGTGGATTCAATACTGCTCTAGGTTACTTCATGGCAGGATTAGCAGAATCTCACGGTATTGCAGTTCTAGAATTATCTTATGATGAAAATGGACTTCTTTTGAAAACGTCAAGGGAAGTTGATCCTGGTGCAATGTATGATGCTTTCCGTTCAAATAATCATATTGAAGTAATTGAAAGATATATCACTAATACTCAAATATTTACTAAGAGATTTAGAGAAGTTGCCGGGCGTTCTATGATTATACCTCGCCGAATTGGTTCTGAAGAAGTCAGTCCACAGCAATTCCAACAGAAGGCTGAGGCACTGTTAAAGAAGCATAGAACAATGGATGATAGTTTGTTGATGCGAGAGGCAAAGAATGAAATTATGTTTGGAGATATTGATCTCAAAAGCCTAACCGAATTCTTGGAACTATGTGTAACAGGTGATGCAAGAATCGTTCACAACAAGGTTACAGTTCCTTCGCGGTTGGGAATGTCTCTGTACATGTCCGCATTTGAGGACTTGATGGCAATGAAAACCCGTGCATTTTTAGTCAAGGATATCGACCCTGAAATTTTACGCCGCTTACTAGGTACTCGTTCTCTTGCAACTGAACTAACCAGTGAACAACTAAGCAGGTACTATTTGGATAAAGCACCTGTTCCTACCAATGCAACAGAATTATTCAATCTAATGAGCCATGGTGGTGGATTGGACAAGGAATTCAAAAACCCTCTTTACAAAGAAAAATTGCAAGATATTGCTTTTGATGATATTCGTAAATGGGTCGAGGAATTAGTTAAATCCGAACAGATTACAAAAATTGACGGAACTGGCTGTGATATTGACGGTAAATGGTTCAGTCCATATATGGCTGAAATTCATGGAACTCTCGGTTGCCTGTCTACAAATGGTGGAAAGGATGCAGATGATTTACGAGAGATCCACACACGAGGAATTACCTACAAATACGCGACTAAATTTGATGGCCGTACACCAATTGAATGGGAAGAAAGGGAATTGAGTGACCCTCATGAAGCACTTCGGGTCAAAATAATTGAGATGTTAGGTTCTGAAGGTCCCCAAACCGGAGATGAAATGGATGAACGATTACCATTCCCTAGAGAGATGGTTGACAGAATTATCCATGAACTGGAATCTCGCAGTGTTATCTCTGTTGGATTCTATCGCCAGACAGATGATGCAGAATATATTCTCAAGGTCGATGAGCATAGGCTAACTGGTGGTTCTGAAGAGGTTGTTGAGTACCGATGGGTGCAAAACATGGTTTTAGAAAAGTCCTTCAAACAGTATGATAATTGTTTTGATGCTTTTAATTCTCACGTATTATTTCAAAAACAGCAGGAATTATTGTATCGTGTTAAGGATTTTAACTTTAAAGATTGGACGGATGTTCAACTTGATTCAGATGTGATTATGGGTCGCTTGCTGCATAATCGTATAGGATATACTACTAAAGAATCAATACCGATGTTGCTCGGTTTGAAGCCTGAACCATGGATTGGTCCAATGGAAGATGAAATTTTGAGTAAAATTTCAGCGGATGAGAATATTACTAGGATTGAATTGTTAGAAAATTATCCAAAGGGTGATGATTTCAAACCTTTACACAGAGATTTGAAAAATGCAATTTCTAACCTTGAGCGCCAAATGATGATGGTAAAACAATTTGAAGATGTTATCGGAAGACGCAGAAGACTTTCACTATTCCACCGAGTACACGATGTTTACGAGACAATGGATTTCGAGGATTCGTTAGTTGAGGTCATAGGAAGAATGGGTCCAGTTAAAGCAAATACACTAAGATTCTATGTCACTCGCTCTTATGAAGATTTGACAATTGCCTTGATAAATTTAGAAAAATCGGGGCGTATTTCTAAGGTTATGGCATTAGTTCCAGACCCTGAGGCATTTTATTGCATGCCAGAAGAAGTTCAATTGCTGAAACTCCCTAGAAGAGAAGATAGAACTATGAGAATTTTAACACAGTCAGACCCTTATGTTTCTAGATTCATTTGGGAGGTTAGAAGTATACTTGACCGTGGTTGGTATCTACCAGTCTTCAAGGGAGTTGACCCTGTTGGGAAGGTATTGATGTTCAAAGTTAATGATTACCTTGAAATCAAGGACTTACATGTTCCAACAGCATACCTAGACGAGTTCTGTGAAGCGTTTAGAATACTACTCGAGAACCATTCTGACCAGTTGGTTGATGTTGCAGTATTATCTAACTTCAATAGTGAACCTGTTTCATCTATTGATGATAATACTAGAAAATCACTCGAAGCTATCGGCTTCAAAATGACTGGTGAAAGAATGATCCGCGGTGGAATCGTTGACCCTCAACCTAGAGAAGTTGCCGAAAAGGTACTATTCTATCAGCACAACTTGCACCAGGATTCAAGATTAGATAGCGAAATTGATGCTCTTAGAAATGTTCCTGAAGTTAGAGATGATTTCGCATTAAGAGGGCGGGCTTCTGTATACCGTGTCGACCTTAAGAGCATGGCTAGCGCACACCGCCTGCACCAAGGAATCAATATGCGAGGCCATCAAGTTTGGGCAACATATGAGCACTTTAGAGACCTGTTGACAATTAGAGGTTTACCTCCTGATGATGAATTATGGGATATTATTGAATTCTTCTCAGTTAATTCAGATCCTAAAATCTTCAAAGAGCGACATGCATTAACACAATCACAATTTAGAAAATTACTGCAACCACTGGTTAAATCTGGTCATATCGTTCAAGACTTTAGAGGTGGATATAGAACTGTTACTCAGAGAGATGATGTCGATCGTGTTGAATTGCGCAGAGAATATTTACGCAAACTTGTCGCTGAATATCCAGTAATAACACTGAAACAGTTACTAAGTTTAGCAGGAACTCCATTCAAGCCGGAAGAATTGAAGGCGGTTTTGAATTCCTTTGAAGAGGATGGAACTCTAATCAAAGGGTTCCTAATTGAAGACTTACATGAAGTATGCTGGGGTCGTAAAGAGCTTCTTGAAAAGTCGAACGAGATTCCTCCGATTCGTGATTTCGTTCTACCTCCTAGTGACCCAATCGCACCATACTTCTCAGATATATTGAAAGAAAAGTTTGGATTTGGTTCAGCATACTTAGTATTCAAGAATGCAGAACCAGTTGCTGCATTCAAGGCAAATACAAGAAATAAAATTATTGAAGTCAAAGATTATGAAGGTTCTGAAAAGGGCTGGAGAATTGTCAAGGAGTTTGCATGGGAACAGCAAATGCCATTGAAGACAGAACTTCGTATTGGCGGAAAACGCCTACAATGAAATATCTTCAATTGAATAAATCATCCAGCACTTCAGAGATTTCATTGATATTCTGCGGTGCTTGCTGCGAATCGGTTCCTAATAATTCACTTGAAGCCTCTGAAGCCGCGGTGTTTTGGGCTGCAGATGTTAGTGGCTCAAAACTTGTAGGTTGTTCTCCAAAAGGCGTTGAGACTACCCGATCAATAGGCTGTGTAAATGGATTTTCTGAATCAACACCATCCAATTGGGGAATCTCTTTGTACATAGAATCATTCAATCCGAGCATTTCATCTTGCATTGCACTATGACTCTCATCATCCCAGTGTTGATTTGTGCTAGAGACTAATCCACTACCACCCATGCCACCTTTCAGGAAGAATAGCAATAACCCAGCAAGAACCAGTAAAACTGCTCCACCTGTTGCATATAGCAAATCATTGGCGACACTCGGAGCGAAATCGCCATTATCACCAACACCATCTCCATCGCTATCGACTGACTCATCAGGGTCTTCAGGGAATGCATCCTCGCCATCAACAACTCCATCTCCATCGCTATCAAATGCGCTAAATGTAGTCGCACACAATAATGATGCAATTTCAACCTCTTCAAAGTCAACAAATCCATCATTATTAACATCCATAGTTAGGAAATTGTTCTCATTTATCCATACCAATGCGCTGAAATCTTCTATTGAAACTCTAGATTCTCCATTTGTTAATTGTTCGAAATTACTTAATAATTCATTATCACAACTACAACTCTTTTGTACAGCTTCTGCAAATTCAATTTCACCATCTGAATTAATATCTACATCATCAAAATTAATTTCTCCTAAGTCTTCGTCTAGAACTTCAAATTCTTTTAGAGAAACGATTCCGTCGCCATTGGTGTCAGCTTCTCTAAAGATTCTATCCGCAGACTCTTTACATGATTCTATTACCACTGGTTCGACAATAGGCGGCTCAATTGGAGGTAATTCAGATTCCACCCAAGTTGCAATAATAGATACATCACTAATATCTGAGACTGCAAATAAAGTGATATCAAATCGTCCATTTGAAGGATTCCAAATCATTATGCTTTGCGATGTTCCATCTCCATTCGATTCTACAAATATATCTTCAGAGGTCAAGTCCATCTCATTACCTTGATTGCCGTTAGGTCTACCTTGGCGTCCTTCTTCATCATCAAAATCAAAATCAAAATCAAAACCATCGAAATCAATAGAATAAGTTTGCCCTTCAACTTCAAAACTCAGGGTTCCTTCTCCACCATAAGTTGAGATTTTTAAATATTCCCCAGGATTTTCAACTTCTAGGAAGAAAAATAATTCCTCGCCCTTAGGCGCTTCAATTCCTGCAATCTCTTCATTATTGAATAATTCAATTGGAGTTCCATCATATGACCAGA
>DAJY01000040.1:548-1910 GCA_002499015.1 Euryarchaeota archaeon UBA242 | reverse complement strand
GGGTCATTGAATCCGATCTTATCACCTGCTCCAGGTGCATTAGAACTAATGTCAAAGGTTGTAGGTGTAGGAGCACTTTCATGTCTCATGAATAATTCAGCCTCTCCAACTCCGTCAAACAAATCAACCTCTAATCTTTCAGTACCAGTTGGTACATCAATCTTGAAAAACTGATCTAATCCATCATATCCACTCATAGGGCCATACTCAACCCCTGGGAATAATTCAATTGCATCGTCTGAATTAAGATTTTCTGGAGGATAAGTGAAATCAGCAATAATTGTAAAATCATTGGACCTGAAATAGGTATAGGCGATGATATAGTAAGTTCCGACTTCAACATCGTACAAGTGTACTTCTTCGTTATTTCCTTGATTACTTGACCAGTCCTCTTTACTCGAAGATTGACCGCCGGGTTCTGTAGGTTCGCCCTGCCTACCATCAGCACCTTGACCAGATTGAGAGAATTCAAAGTCAATAAATTGGTCAAATGGGTCAGGAGGTCCACCATAAGAGATAGCAAGATCTGCATTTCCTCGACCGGCATAGGTCTTGATTCGTAAATCGGCCAAGGGTTCTGTTACATTGACGTAATAGTAAAGAATACCATTTGATTGACCTTCATCATCTTGCCAGAAATTACCTTCAATCGATTGTCCAGTTACTGCAATTCCATCATTCAATTGAGTCATCTCATCCAATGAAGGAGGTGCTTCTGCAACTTCCCAGTATGGGGAGAGACTCATATCCTCTAAGTCTTCATTAGCGACTACTACGAACCACCAAACACCTTGTTCAGGCCATGACATTGTGTCGTAAAGATAGCCCCATTCAGACTCGTACATTGCATAATGGTCCCAGGCACTGGGCACAGAATTATGTCCGACATAAACTGTGTATGACGAACCTTGACCATCATCACTAATCTTCCATGTCCACATAGAGAGGTCAAATGAGCGAGTATATTCTGGTAAGGTTGCGAAGAACAAAAGTTGGTCACCGGCATTTGCATCGATATTGTTGATTGTATGTCCGTTGAATAATTGTTCAGCCTGTGCGACTATAGTTCCGTCAGGCATAACCCAAGATGCGCCATGAATTGTTCCATTTCTTGCAGCATGGTCAACGGTTATGTCCCCTAAGCCTTCAGGGAAAGACCAAAATGAGATGGTTTCTACATTTACTTCAGGCATTGTTAGAGTTTGCACAGTTGAGTTTCTCGCTGAAACTATCGAGTTGTTACCGTGAGGTTGTCCTTGACCTTGTCCTTGATGGTCTTCCGCAGTGACGGTCAATGTAGCAAGATTTGTGCCTGTATCATTGGATATGGTAATTGTCAATGGGCATGAAGTTGAAGCCTCA
>DAJY01000040.1:0-272 GCA_002499015.1 Euryarchaeota archaeon UBA242 | reverse complement strand
AGGTATATCAGACCCATTTTCAAGCGTGATATCAACCAACCAATCATCTGTATCATTGGTCAATACTCCTGTGCTTTGAGTTCCAGATTCGTTTGAATATGTATAAGGTGTATCAACCGCTGAGAACATAAAAGTGCCATTGCTTCCATTGCCAGTTCCATTTTCGCCGCCATTGCCAGTTTCATTTCCGCCTTCAGAATTATTTCCGCTTTGGTTTTCGCCGCCGCTTTGATTATTGGAATTATTAGAACGAGTATAATCTACTCTGTCAA
>DAJY01000039.1:4374-5732 GCA_002499015.1 Euryarchaeota archaeon UBA242 | reverse complement strand
ACTACCAAGTCTGCGTCTACTCCTATTGGCCAAAGTAGTTTGTTGACAGTCGGTTCATTCCCGAATGGTTCTAATCAGAAGGTCAGTATTTCAATTCCAGATGGAGAAGCGATTCAATCGCTTAATCTTAACATTAAAGCTGCAACATTAACCACTTCAACCGCCTTTTCATGGGATGATTCACTAGATTACTCAACAGGAACAGTCTATGATGGAATGGATGTAAATGGTACATCCTTGACTATTTTACCGCAAGGATGGATCTATGACTTTGAAGGGGTTAACCCGTTTACATTTACTGGTTCAAACACCTGGTTCTATGGCTCAGATACGACCCTTGGGGCAGGTGGAGTCAGTAGTGGTACGAGTGCAATATACACCTACAATGGGGACTACCCAACCTACATGGGAGGGCCGTACTGGGCAACATCTCCAGTAATGAACTGCAGCGGTTGTTCAGGGTCTTGGAATCTCAACTTCGAGAAGAGGCTTGGCGTTGAGAGTTCTTACTATGACTATGCATATGTGTCTGTGAAAAGTTCGACTGGGTCTTGGGTCAATGTCTGGTCCAATCCACAAAGTACCACTAACGATGGTTCATACGTCCAACAAACGATCAGCATCACAAATTATATTCAGAATAATCCGAGTTTCCAAGTTCGTTTCGGTTTGGGTTCCTCTGATGGTTCAGTTCAATACACAGGATGGAATGTAGATGATGTAGAAATCGAACCTGCGGGGGGCACTTCTGCAGGCGAAGGCAATTGGACATCGCTACCCATCAGTCCTCTTTCTTTAGGAATGGGTGAAGATAGAGCTTTTGGAATGATGTATATGGATGCTATCGTACCTCCGGGATCATTATTTGAATGGAGTTTGATGGATGCTTCAACTGGTCAACTAATTCCTCAATATTCTCACTTTGAAACAACTAGTATGGATTTGGGAATGGTAGACTGGCAAAAGTATCCTTCGGTAAGAATCAAAATTCATATGGGGACGGGCCAAGGCAATAGTGCTCCTATCATTAACGGGATTTATTTTGATGGTGAGATAATTGAAGATTTCATAGATGACCCGAATAGAATCGGTTGGCAATTACAAGGCGCAACTTGGTCAAATGGAGTCATTAGCGGAACTTCAGATGTATTGTCTCCAATCTATAGAATGAGGTCTGGTTTCGGTGCCATCGCTAGTAACTCCGTTATGAATAGCGGTTGTACCTTGCAGTACAAGGTCGGTAGTGAATCATCATGGGTGACATTAGCTAGCGATACTATTGACTCTTTAACTTCGCCAGAATTCATGGTTCAATTCAAATTCACCTCAAGTGGAACCTGTAATATTGATGTTTTTGA
>DAJY01000039.1:0-4042 GCA_002499015.1 Euryarchaeota archaeon UBA242 | reverse complement strand
GATTTGGTTCTAGTTGGAAGAGTTCTAATTCTATTCCAACAGCGCCATCATACTTTGAATTATTATTGCCAGCAAGCGGAGTAAATGATTTTTCATTTGCTTTAGCGAGTGATGTAGAAATGAAAACCCCATACGTGACAATTTCAGTAGAAGGGACCTCAATCATCAACAAACCATTATCCAACTTATTGAAATGTCAACAAATTAGCCTAACATCGAGTGAATTAACTTCTTTGAATAATGCACTAGGTGGAGCAAATGCCCCTTCGATGAAAGTTATCACAATCAGAGTCGGATCGTCGGAAAGTTCTGCAGAAGTGATGATGGGTGGAATATTTTCCCCATGGGATGCCGATTTAGACCTTTCTTTTTCCCCAACAGATCCCCTTATTTTAGCACTAAATAACGAATTGACATCGATTGTTGCTATTGCGGGCGTAAAGGAAATAAAATTACCTGTGAGGATGAGTAGCACAGGGGCGGTTAGATTGACTGTTGAAGGAATTACTTCGCAATCATCCGTTACTCCAGTTTCGATATCAGTCAGTAATGTAGTGGATACATTTACTCCAAGTGTAGATTGGTATGAAGTTGAAAGTGTCTTTGATTTCTCTAGTTTAGGCGTATCTAATGCACTATCTCATGCTAAGTCTAATGGCTGGATGGTAGAGATGAAATTAAGTGGGCAAAATCAATACTCTTCAATCAGATGCCCAGTAATCTCATTGAATATGACCGGTTCTAGCATTGCAGGATGTTCACTATCCGGTGTCAATTTATTATGGACACACTCAGGAGCAGATGGCCGAATTTCTGTAATCGATGCGGGGCAATATCTCCAAGTGGACCATCAATTCAAATTTCCAGAATCTTGGGATGATGAATCTTCATTATCATTATCTGTATTTTTAATCGCACCATCAGGCCCAATGATTCCAGTAAACGAGGACTTTGGCCTTGGTGATTCAGCAGGAGTTGAAAACGATGTGACACTAAAATCTTGGTCAGTTGTTTCTTCAAAAGGGGTACATTCAACTGAATCTTCACCATACCTCCATCCAGGCCAAGAAGTAATTATTGAAGCCGTATTGGGCTTTGAAAATGTTTGGATGAGCCCATCACCCCGTCCTGGGCAAACCTTGGTTAGATTGCTTGAAGATGGCGTGGAAGTAGCCACTTCATCCATGATTGTGAACGGAATAGTTTCATTACCATATTCGATACCAACAGGTAGAAGTTCAGTGGATTTAGAAATTGTTCTTGAACCTCTTAAAGGGCAAGGGATTGGGTATGAAACCGATAATAACTTGACATTTGAATTCGATACAGTAGCACCAGCACTGCTCTCTATGGATGTTGAACAATTTGATCATCGTGACATCTCTCCAATAAATGAATTCAATTTCCAAATAGCCGACAGGCCAGTATTACCAAGTCATGCAAAGACACATCTGTGGAGATCTTGGTTAGACGATGCCAATATGGATGGTTTAATGGATGAAAGTGAGGTTGTCATTAAGGACTTGATTATACCGATGAATTTGACACACCTCCAGGCAGATTATACATTAGAGATGGATAATTCTCTTGCACCCGACGGCTCGTATTTCTCTGCATGGCTGGAGATTGCTGACCCTGCAGGAAACATGTTGGCTAATTCAGGTTCATATCAGGAACCATTGTTCAACGTACAGTTAAGAAGTGATGGCGCACCAAGTCTAGGTTCAAATGTAAATGATTGGGGTTTGGGTGAAAATGTCTGGATACATCCAGGAGAGTCAAATATTATTGAAGTTTCAATATGGGACAGTAATGGCATTAGTGATGTTTCAGAAATCAATTTGGCACTATCAGGTAATACTATTGATAGAGTTGAAATAATTTGGTTTGGCTCCAACCAAACTTGTTATTCATCAGAAATATATCTCAATATTGAATCATGTCAGTTGATTCCACTGGATTCTTCTAATGTATTTTCTCCAGAGGGATTGTTCACTATTAACTTCTCTTTGGAGTGGGGTTTCAATCCGGATGTAAGTCAGTTAAGGAGACCCCACTTGATGCTACGAGATTATCAAGGTCAGTCAAATAATTTTGATTTATCTAGTTTAGATTGGAAGTTCTCAGGTGAATTGCTTATTGAAAGAGATGAATTAGCGCTATCAACCGGTGGTGAAGTAATCGAAGGATTAGCAGAATGGATCACACCAAGAACCGATATTGGTATTTCTGGTGAAATTGATTGGTACCGTAGCGGTAGAAATGTAGCACAACCGCTTGATTTGATGTTTTCAATCTCAGATAACGATGTTGAAATTGAATATGTTGGCGGTGAATTCTCAGGGGTATTAATCTCACCTTTGGAACCTGGAACATATGCATTAACAGGTACAATATTTGATCCACCGAATGGTGCCATTGACAAGGGTCCTCAGACTCCTTTTGGCTGGTTTATTATCGATGAGGTTTCTCCTAAAATTATTAGTGTCAAAAGTCCAGTTCATAATAGCGTGATAAATGAAAAAGATTGGGAAGATTTAACCTTTGAAATCATTATTTCTGAAGATGAGCAATTAGATGCACAATCACTTATCCTCAATTGGGCAATATATCCTGCAGGCCTTGGACTGAATGTTGACTCGGTTGCCAATGGTACTCGCCCATTAAACATACTAGGTGGTAAATCGGTTGGAGAATCTATACCTTGTAAAGCACAACTAGACCTAGGTGCAGAATTAAGTCAAGAATTGCGGGCTCAAAACTTAGAATTGAGAATTTGGGTGACAGGGGCTGATAAAGCGAGACATGAAATCTCTAAGACATTCAATGATATTGATGCTCCATTATCGGTTTGGATTATTGAACAAAGGATTGCCCATTATTCATTCTCTACTCCGCAAATGACGCCTAGCAAGGAATTGCATGCCAATGAGCAAGTAGATTTGGCGGTCTTGATAAGTAATGATGGTAAAGCAGCAGGTAGTGCTCAATTGGTGCTAGAATTAGTTGAGAGTAATGGGGCAAGAACTCGTTTAGATGCTAGAGAAATAACTCTCGAAGCAGGTGGAAACATCGCTTATACTCATCAATGGACACCAGACCGCGTAGGGACAATGTGGATTGAATTCCATATTGTCAATGGGCCAAGTACACAAACTGCAAGCGTTCACATCGATGCGGCAAAATCTGAAGGTGCTTTTGCCAGTATTGGTGAAATCAATCCAATTCTATTAATAATAATTATATTATTATCAGCATCACTAGTTGGGCTGATCGCATACGGATTGAAAGATAATAACAATTCTAAACGTAAGTTCAACCCTTCGAAGCAAAATAGAGCAGAGAAATCACTACCGAGCATAAAACAATTTGCTAAAACAAAAAAGCAAAACGAACAAGAAGTAACTGGCCAAGAACAATATTCTGGTCTGCATGAGGGTAGTTCGCCTGGCGAAAATCCGTACGCTTAAGCATGTTTTAGCAGCAATTTTTCGCTTTGTGATTTGCGAGAAGTTGAAATGAGTGATGTAGAAGCATTGCTTGGAGGGAGAAGGAGGACCGCTGACAGAGCTAGACTCTGAGGAAAGTCCCCTCTCCAAAGTGCAAGTGGTTCGCAGAAGTGAAAAAACAGAGATGTTTAGGTTAATGCTGCAGAAACGAACGATACAGGGTGTGTACAATGATGTTGGAAGACAGAGATTGCCTTGTTGTCGATGAGACGAACAACCCCACTGGAGCAAGTCCAAACAGCTACGATAGAGCTGCACGCTCTGTAGCAGGTAGGACGCTTAGTTGAATGTGGTCGCCGAAAGGTAACAGAAAGGGGCTTACTCCCTTCTCCCTCCCCCTATTCTTCTAGTAATGCATCCAAAGGGGTCATTGATAATTCACTTGCTAGAGAGATTCCATCTCCGAAATCAATCCAACTGCCCTCACCCCGTATTTTTGCTCTGATAGAATGTTCTAGGGTGAATATTGCCGGAAGTAAGAATGCGCTGGTAAGGAAAGCGAAGAAAATTAGCATACACATTATCATGAAGAA